>JBJOOY010000450.1:0-9362 GCA_046051065.1 Cyanobacteriota bacterium | reverse complement strand
AAACACCAGCTAGAAAAGAGCTAAATTTTATGACCATGAGACCTTCAAGAGCAGCAGCAACTGGATTCATTAAAGACTTCCAAGATTTTGTGATCAAAGGCAATATCTTTGACCTAGCGATCGCCGTAATTATGGGTGGAGCCTTTGGAAAAGTAATCGAATCCCTAATTAAAGATGTCATCACCCCTGCCATCCTCGAACCTGCAATCAAAGCCAGTGGTGCCAAAGATTTGGAAGGGTGGATGGTTGGTGCCGCTAAATTAGGCTTGTTTATCTCCAATATTATTACTTTCCTCGTAATTGCCTTTGTGATCTTCTTAATGGTTAGAGCCATGGCCAAATTCAAGAGAAAAGAGGAAAAACTCGATGCAGCAGACACCAAGGAGTGTCAGTACTGCCTCTCCACCATCCCGATCGCTGCTACTAAATGTAGTCACTGTACTTCCGAGCTACCAACTACTCCTTACTAACTAGCGACATCGATCGCGTTAATTGCCTCGATCGCGGCTTCTAAAGCGATCGAGACATGCGTCCAATGCGTTCCCCCTTGACAAAAAGCCGTGTAAGGTTCTCGCAGGGGGCCATCGGCGGAAAATTCTGAGGTGCTGCCATCGATAAATGTCCCGCCAGCCATAATTAATTCACTCTCATAACCATGTAGATTACCAGGTACCGGATCGACATAAGCATCGATCGGTGAATTTTGCTGGATCGATCGACAAAACGCAATTAACTTCTCCCGCGAACCGAATTTTATCGCCTGAATCACATCCCGCCGGGGTGCCAGTGGAAGCGGATTAACCGGATAACCTAACTTATCGAAGACATAAGCAGTCAAATGATTGCCCTTCATTGCTTCGCCCACCATTTGGGGTGCCAGGAATAACCCTTGGAATAACAATCGATTTTGGCCGTAGGTAGCACCGCCCTCAGCGCCGATGCCTGGGGCTGTGAGACGACAAGCAGCCGCTTCGACCAAATCTGCTCTCCCCGCAATATAGCCACCACCAGTAGCAATTGTTCCACCCGGATTTTTGATCAGCGATCCGGCGATTAAATCCGCACCGACTGCCGGAGGCTCCCGATCCTCGACAAACTCCCCATAGCAATTATCCACAAAACAAATCGTATCGGGATTTTGGCGTTTGACAATCTCAACAATCCGCTCGATCTCCGCTAGCGATAGAGAAGACCGCCAAGAATAACCGCAGGACCGCTGAATTAGCACCAGGCGGGTATGTTTTTGGATAGTATGATTCAAACTATCCCAATCGATCGAACCATCACTTTTAAGGGCTAATTCGCGGTAGTTAATCCCAAACTCCCGCAGCGATCCCTGTCCGGTACCTCTAGTACCGATTACTTCCTCCAAGGTGTCATAGGGCGCACCGACGACAGAAAGCATTTCATCCCCAGGCCGCAATACGCCAAATAGCGCACAAGCGATCGCATGGGTGCCAGATACAAATTGTACCCGTACCACTGCGGCTTGTGCGTCGAAGATCTCTGCAAAAACTTTATCTAAAGTTTCGCGTCCCAAATCATCATGTCCATAACCGCTAACGCTGGCAAAATGCCGCACGCCAACCCGGTGACGACAATAAATTTCCAAAATTCGGCGGATGTGACCCTTGACTTGACCGTCAATACCATTAAAAATCAGTGATAGTGCCTTTTCTGCCGTTGGAATGAGTAATGCGCTGTTCATGATTCGATGTGGTGAAATTATTTGCCTGTTGAATCTGCACGCAGATCGGGCATTTTATTAAAACTCTTCATAGGTTATCTCAATGACTGTTGCCGCATCAACAAAGCTTCGTCTCAATTGGACGATGATTATCGCACTCGTAATATTTCATATCGGCGCGGTTTGTGCATTTTTGCCAGGATTATTTAGTTGGCAAGGCGTAGGAATCGCTCTACTCCTACATTGGATCACGGGTGGATTGGGCATTACTCTCGGCTGGCACCGCTTGCTTTCTCATCGCAGTTTTCAGACTCCTAAATGGCTGGAGTACTTTTTAGCTTTCTGCGGTACATTAGCTTTACAAGGTGGCATTATTTGGTGGGTAGGTTTACATCGCCACCATCACTTACATTCTGACCAAGATGCGGATCATCACGATTCTAAAAAAGGTTTCTTGTGGAGTCACATTCGATGGATGTGTTTCGAGATCCCGGCGGAAAGTGATATTCCTCGATTTACCAAAGATATTGCCGACGACCCTTTTTATCAATTTCTAAATAATTATTTTTTCCCACTACAAGTGATCTTGGCAGTGCTACTATACGCGATCGGCGGTTGGTCGTTCGTATTTTGGGGCGTGTTTGCCCGACTAGTCATTGTTTATCACTGCACTTGGTTGGTCAATAGCGCCACTCATAAATTTGGTTATCGCAACTTTGAAACTACCGATAATTCTACTAATTGTTGGTGGGTTGCCCTAACTACTTATGGCGAAGGTTGGCATAATAATCACCATGCTTACCAATATTCTGCCCGCCACGGTCTGAAATGGTGGGAATTCGACATTACTTGGATCACGATTCAGGTGCTGCAATTGTTGGGCCTAGCTACTAAGGTAAAACTGATTGAAGCTGGAAAATCCGAAAAATAATCATTAAATAATTCGGATACTGAGAGATGGGCAGCCGTGAGGGTTTGTCCATCTAGTTACAAATTGCTGGGGCTATGCTAGACTAGTCAAGTGGTAAAAATCAATTACCCAATTTGCGAGCGTAGTTTAGTGGTAAAACTACAGCCTTCCAAGCTGTTGTTGTGGGTTCGATTCCCACCGCTCGCTTAGAAATTCATTAGCGTTGGTAGAGATGAACATCCCTCGCTTACATCCCGACACGATCGAAGAAGTAAAAACTAAAGTCGATATTATCGATGTAGTGGGCGAACATGTAGTCCTCAAAAAACGGGGGAAAGATTATCTGGGTTCTTGCCCATTTCATCAAGAGAAATCTCCTAGTTTTTCAGTTAGCCCCACCAAGCAAATGTATTACTGTTTTGGGTGTCAGGCGGGTGGTAGTGCGATTACATTTCTGATGGAAGTAGGCAAGCAATCTTTTACTGAAGTAGTATTAGATTTGGCGCGGCGATATCAGATCTCGATTCGGACATTGGAGCCGGAACAACGCCA
Source organism: Cyanobacteriota bacterium (assembly GCA_046051065.1). Taxonomy (GTDB): domain Bacteria; phylum Cyanobacteriota; class Cyanobacteriia; order Cyanobacteriales; family Chamaesiphonaceae; genus Chamaesiphon. Next base: position 6,213 of record JBJOOY010000450.1, on the reverse strand, counting down.
AGAATTACAGCGAAAACTATCTCAGCGCGAACAGTTATATGAGCTTCTGGCAATTACTGCCAATTTCTACCAACACGCACTCAATCAACCACAGGGCGAGAAAGCTTTAAATTATCTCAAGCTCGATCGAGGATTTAGTGATGCAACGATTCAAGGATTTCAACTTGGTTATGCTCCGGGTGGATGGGAAACTTTAGCGAATTACTTAATCGAACAAAAAAAGTTTCCACCACAAGCGATTGCCGCAGCAGGATTAATTATCTTGCGGAAAGATGGGAATAGTTATTACGATCGATTTCGCGATCGATTGATGATTCCCATTTGCGATCTGCGCGGACGAGTAATTGGTTTTGGTGGTCGGACTTTAAGTGACGAACAACCGAAATATCTCAACTCACCGGAAACAGAATTATTCGACAAAGGGCATACTTTATATGGACTCGATCGAGCTAAAGATAGTATTAATAAAACCGATCGAGCGGTCGTAGTTGAAGGGTACTTTGATGTCATTGCTCTCCATGCTGTGGGAATTACTAATACAGTAGCCGCTCTCGGTACGGCATTGAGTTTAGCTCAAGTCAAACAGTTAGTGAAATTTACCGAATCAAAACAAATTATCCTTAATTTTGATGGTGATAAAGCAGGTAACATTGCCGCCGAACGCGCGATCGGTGAAATTGCTAATCTCGCCTATCAAGGACAATTACAACTCCGCATTCTCAATCTTCCCAGTAGTAAAGATGCTGATGAATTTCTCAAATTTAATAGTCAGGAAAACTATCTAAAATTATTAGACAATTCACCATTATGGTTGGATTGGCAGATCGATAATGCGATCGATAATCGCGATCTCACTCAAGCCGAACAATATCAACAAGCCACTCAGATCGTTGTTAAACTACTCCACAACATTACAGATTCAACTACCCGCACTCACTATCTCCAAAAATCAGCCGGATTATTAAGTGCAGGTGATGCTCGGATGATTCCGCTCTTATTGGAGAATTTACAAACTGCAATTAGACGAATAAAAATCTCAGCTGCTGCGACTACAGCAGTGGTTAAACCTTCAATAAAACTTCCTTCAATAGATAAACTAGCGACGATCGATCTGCCAGCAACTAGAGACGATCGATCGCTAGACTCATCACCAACACAAATAGAAGATTCACATGAAATAGAGTTTGATGACGATCGCGATCGAGAAGAAACTACTACGATCGAGATTCATCCTAGTCAAAGATTAGTAGAACAGGCAGAAGGTTTATTACTGCGGATCTATCTTCACTATCCCAGCTATCGCTTGACAATTATTGATGCTCTAGATTCTGCCGAGCTAACTTTTATATTACCTTATCATCAATTTCTGTGGGATAAAATTATCGCTAAATCATCACTAGAAAACTCACAACAAGAAGCAATTGATTATTTAGATGATAAACTAATTATTAAACTTCAAGATCTGGCGATCGAATATCCAGGTAAAACTGCTCGAATCAAACATCTTTTTTATCTCGACGAACATACTGCTCAAGAAATTCAGAGATCGCCATTAGTTCTACGTGCCGCGATCGCTTGTCTGGAAAAATTTACATGCGAACGTAGATGTCAAGAGTATCTCAATAAATTAAAAAGTCAAGATCCAGAAGATTTAGCTAAACAGAAAGACGATCTGCAAGCGTATATCAAGATCAAACAGCGATTGCAAGAACTTCAACAACAAAGGGTCGTAACCATCTCCGATCTTATTTCATTCTAGATCGTTATTATTCATTAATTACGAAACTCCCTATCACCAAAATAATGGCAATTGGGGAGTATTCGATCGAAAAAAGTTGTTGTGCAGCTTTAATTACTTAGCTGGAGCTGGAGCTGGAGCTGGAGCTGGAGCATTACTGGGATTAGTTGCCGTAGTTTTAGTTGCAGCCTCACCAGTGTCGCCAACTCTCCGAGTGACTTCCATGCCCATTTCTTCTAATACCACGATCGGTGATAAAGTTTGTTCGCCTTCGACACGTTTCACCATGATTTTGCCATCAGAAAGACGATCGCCAACATCAACATAACGGCTGAAAGATTCATTTGGCAGTTTCACAATTACTTGTGTCCTGCCATCTACTTGAATTATGCCCGATACTCCAACTGCCAGAGCTAATTTCGGCTCTAATTTAGGTGGAGCTACTGTTGTCGAACGAACCGGAGTCTTCAACGGCTGTGGTAGCGGTCTAAACGCAATTGGCGGTTTTGACGTTGACTTAATTGCTGCAGTTGATTTAATTGCCACAGTTGGCTTAATTGCCGCAGTCGAATTTTGAGAAATGCCGATCTGCCGATTATTTGTTCCTACTCTAGCAGATTTAATCGCAACAACTTTAACAGGCTTATTCTCAACATTAGAACTAACCTTAGTGATGGGAAGTTTTTGATTCGATTTAGCTAGCTCTTTCATGAGAGTTGGATCTTGAATCGGTTGTAATGCCAAAGCAGCAAAGGGATCGGGACGGCCCTTTGCAACAGTTTTCGTCCAGTTATCAGCATCTGTAGGTGGAATTAACCCCGCAGTTACATCGATCGAGATCGCCTTGGCAGTGGATTTAGCTGGAACTAATGGTGGTTTATTAGTCAGCACGGGTTGAGGCGTGGATGGTGCTACCGCAGCAGTAGTGGCGGGACTAGCAACAGCACTCGGACTCGGACTCGCGGCGGGAGGCGTCGTAGCTGGCTTGCCCCCATCACCACCACAACTAGTAACAACGATCGCTAAACCGCAGATTACACCTAAATACAACCAAGACTTATTCATTAATTTTTATACCTCGCTTACTTAGAATATTTATATATAATTTTGTTAACGATCGGGCCAAACTAACGTATACACTCGGCAGTTGTGCGAGGTTGAAGAGCGATTAGTTGCGATCGCTTCAAAATCGTCAACAAAAGTAAAAATGCCCGATGACGTTACGTTACTTCTCTATGTTTAGACTACCCAAATCTTTAGCAAAGATCTCGCGATTTAGGCATCATTATTCACCAGCATTACTTTAAGAACATTAATTCCTTTTTTAACATGTCGGGATACTGTAATCACGCTGATATCCATCCGCTCGGCAACTTGCTTTTGGGTGAGATCGTGGAGGAAAACAAATTCAAGGATTTGGCGTGTATGTTGTTCGAGTGAGACTAAACCTTGTTGCACTCGCAGCCGATCTTCCTGAGAAAGTTGAAAACTCTGGTAGTGTTTATCTGGTAACAAATCTGCTAAGCTACCAGTCTCCTCATCATTACCAACCGGACAATCTAAACTAACTGGTTGACGATTTTGATAGGCTAGTTTAATTTCCTGCCACTCAGCGACAGGAATATCTAAACCTAGCGCAATTTCACTTTCAGTTGGCTGACGTTGATATTTTGCTTGTAAATCTCTAGTAATTCCACCAGCTTGTTGCATGAGTGCAAACCAGCGGCGCGGCATTTTCATGACCGAACCTTTGTCGCGTAGATAGTGTTGAATTTCGCCTCTAATGTAAGGAATGGCAAAGGTGCTAAATGCATAGCCCTTGCCGATTTCAAATTTATCGATCGCGTTAATCAATCCGATGCTACCCACCTGAAGTAGATCGTCATAAGTTTCTTTGCACTGATTTACCCAATAGTGTGCTTCCTTCCGCACTAGCCCTAAGTTTATTTCTACGATCTGGTTGCGAAGTCTCGCTGTTCCAGTTTGTTTGTATTCTTGCAGTAGTTGTAAACTGTGGTGTTTAAGGTCGCAGTCTAAAATGGTAGTCATGACAATTTTTCAGGATAAGAGTTGATATTAGAGCGCTACAGGTGCAGGAAACTAGATAGAGTCGATCTAAAACTAACAACAACACTAACCAAGTCAATAGAATATTTATGTGGCTTATTCAAAAATTCTGACACTCTCCAGCTACTCGATTAATATTTAGTAAATTGTTTATCCTGACCCATCGAGTTTAATCTCCAATCTTGCTAATTTTCATCGGTGGGATTACTAGTTTTAAGGAACTGCGTGAATTTAAATCAAACTATCTCCGTAATTATACTGAATGTTTATGCGCTTTTCTATAGTTAGATTATCGCTCGATATTTGGAGCATGTTCGTGACAAAATTGAGACTCGATCGGTGATGATCGTCACCTTAATGGAGAGCCGATCTCCATCGCGATCGAAGAGATTGAGATTGTCTTCAAGCTGAGCATAAATAGTATAAAATGTATCCCTGCGGGTGCGATCGTAAAGATCGATCGAGTTTAAATTAATTTCGGATTCTGACTAAATCGATGAAATATGCGCTGATTATCGATCGCTAGATTGTTGAAATACCCACTAAAGAAACAAAACCGACTAAACTAGGGTCAGTAAAGTATAAGTTGTAGCGTCGATCGCTAATTATGTGCGAGCGCGAATTGTTGTCTGGTTACGCTGCCCTCATTCCACCTAACGGGGAATGCCGTTTCTTGGAGATTTTTTATGAACGTTCTGCTTATCTATCCCCGCTTCCCTAAAAGCTTTTGGTCGTTTGAGAAGACGATCGAACTACTCGGTCGGAAAGTAATGTTACCACCATTGGGACTAGTAACTGTTGCGGCAATTTTGCCCCAAGAGTGGAATTACAAACTCGTTGATATTAACGTTCGCGAAGTTACCGAAGCCGAATGGGATTGGGCAGAAATGGTCATTTGCTCGGCCATGATCGTTCAGAAAGAAGACTTACTGGCAAAAATCCAGGAAGCCAAGCTACGCGGCAAAAAAGTTGCGATCGGTGGCCCTTATCCTACGGCATTACCTGGTGAAGTCGCTACTGCTGATTATTTAATTTTAGATGAAGGGGAACTGACGATTCCGTTATTTGTCGAAGCTGTTAAACAGGGTCAACCGTCGGGAACATTCCGCGCGCCGAATGGCGAACGTCCTGATGTGACAAGTACACCGATTCCTCGGTTCGACCTGCTCGAATTCGATGCTTATGCTGAAATGTCCGTTCAATTTTCGCGCGGTTGTCCGTTCCAGTGCGAATTCTGCGATATTATCGTCCTCTACGGTCGCAAACCTCGGACGAAAGCACCAGAGCAACTACTCAAAGAATTAGATTATCTCTACGAACTCGGCTGGCGGCGCAGTATCTTTATGGTCGATGATAACTTCATTGGCAATAAACGAAATGTGAAGCTGTTGCTAGAAGCGTTATTGCCGTGGATGGTCGAACATAAATATCCCTTCTCCTTTGCGACTGAAGCTTCAGTAGATTTGGCAAATGACCAAGATCTGATGGATATGATGGTTAAATGTAACTTTGGGGCTGTCTTCCTGGGAATTGAAACTCCAGATGAAGCAAGTCTCGCACTTACTCAGAAACACCAAAATACCCGTAGCTCCCTCAGCGACGCGGTTAACAAGATTACTAAATCTGGCATCCGCGTGATGGCAGGATTTATCATTGGTTTTGATGGCGAGAAAACAGGTGCGGGCAGCCGAATCGTGAAATTTGTCGAACAGACAAATATCCCGACAGCCGTATTTAGTATGCTCCAAGCCTTGCCAGATACCGCTCTGTGGCATCGGTTAACCCGCGAAGGACGACTGCGTGGCACGGATGGCAATATCAACCAAACCACGTTAATGAATTTTGTCCCCACTCGTCCCTTGGAAGAGATTGCCTACGAGTATATGGATGCTTTCGACGAATTATACGAACCATCGAAATTTCTCGATCGAACTTACCGTCACTTCCTGACTCTCGGCGAAGCTACTTATCCCGACAAAGGCAAAGGTAGTAAGAAACCCATCAGCTTGATGGTAATTCGCGCCTTCCTCACTATCTGCTGGCGACAAGGTGTCGTTCGCTCCACCCGTTGGCAGTTCTGGCGTAATCTCTGGAGCATGTTCCAGCTCAATCCAGGTGGGGTGAGCAGTTATTTGGCTGTCTGTGCCCAAATCGAACATTTCCTAGAGTACAGAGGCATCGTCCGTCAGGAAATTGGCGCACAAGTAGTCGAGTTCCTAGAAGGTGAAGCTAAGTTAAAAGCGGCAGCAGATGCAGCACCCGCAGAAATAGAAGCTCTAGCTCAAACATCTGTGTAACCAGTTAGCATAGCTAAATTAATCATCAAATATCTGTAACCCTAACCTCGTTTAATTAGTACCCAATACCCGATCGTGAGGTTAAGGTTACAGATTTGTCTTTGGACGGTT
>JBJOOY010000449.1:0-3601 GCA_046051065.1 Cyanobacteriota bacterium | reverse complement strand
CCACCGTTTCAGCCAACGGTGGATATTTTCGCGATCGGGATAAGTAAATTTATCGCCAATTTGGGGAGAATTATCGGTTAATAGCAGACATTGCGATTGACTCCAGCCAGCCGCATTGATGAAAAACTGCTCGATGGTGGCAGCATCAGCCACACCACACTCTAAGTGTGGAAAAAACTGATACCGATCAATGCCGATGGAAATGCACGCCTGATTTGTCATTGAGAGTTTAGTGATAATGTAGACTATCGTTAACCGTCAAGATGAGGTTTTAGGAATCTAGATCATCTTAACAAGAGATATACCTCACTCACCACTAAAGATTGCGGCAATATCTAATAAAAAGATCGAGGGTCGATCGGGTAACTCGATCGCAAATGAACTCACATAATGGATATTACCGTGTTGACGATAAATTTCTGGTAGGGGTTGAAATGCTACAATGGGGATTGATTGGACGATCGGTGCTGAATCGATCGGTAGTCCGATTAATTGAGCATCTGCACTACTAGCCGTACCGACTAGATCGGCGTGAAGCACCAATAAATACTCAACTCGATCGACACTCTGGGCATTATTACTCACATTATCTTCAATTGGCGGTGCTAATTCCCGTCGAGATCGCCCAAAAATTCGCACTCCGACATCAATTACGACCAGTTCATGACCTTGATATGTAGTCAGACTCACTCCCGTACCATAAGGATCTCCATACAATCGATCGAGGGTAGTTACTTTTTGCACCCGATCGAGTTCGACAGCAAAAACTTCTTGACCTAGCTTGAACGTAATCAATCGTTTAGTTTTGTCAGCTTGCTGTGCTGCCAATCGCCGCGATCGCAACGGAGAATAAATAGCCATAATAACAGTGAATTATCTGAGACGAATTATGAGTTATGTTGACCGCAGTAGCTTAATACAAGCTACTAATTCGATCTGGCGAGATCAGAGCATATAGTAATATCAATCTATCGCGATCGATATTACTATAATTCCACTTTTAAAGGCTAAACTTACTATATTGCTAAGTAAAATTCATAATTCACAACCCATGCGGTGAAACCGATCGCGCTGATGTGATTTTTTGGATGCCAATCGGGAAACATAAGAGGGTAATATATTGAAATCCTAACCCTTTATCGATCCCCTCTACCATTTTTCTAGCTTTCGCTTTGTAAATACATTTGTCCACTAAGCTTATGAGTTTGAGCCATGAATCAGGGTTCTAGCAGCGTTGCTGACACCGAAAGAACATTAAAACCGATCAGACTGCTAGAACAATTAGCTACTTCCCAGGCTAAGGGTTGTTTGCGAGTTACCTCGAATGACATTGTTTGGTTACTATACTTCTATGAAGGTAAATTATTTTATGCCAATCATTCGCTCGAACCGATCGAGCGACTTGAGCAACATTTGCGCCGCGTCAGTCCACAACCACTCGCAAGTCAGATTTACGCCGATCTGCGGGAACAGCTAAAAGACGCAAACGCCGAAGCGACCTACCCCAGTCCTGACTACCAGTCGATTCGCTGGTTGATCGCGCAACACCATATTACCGAACAGACCGCAGGTGCATTAGTTAAAAGTATCACCAAAGAAGTCCTCCAGTCATATTTGTTGATTACTTCTGGTACTAGCGATTTAGTCTCGCGGGAAACCTCTTTTCCGATCTGGTGGAGCGGTAACTTCCTGTTTGTGACCAAGGAATGTCAAACAGAGCTACATGCTTGGCAAGCATTGCAACCAGCCATCCAGTCACCTTACCAACGACCCTATCTGATGAATGTCGAGCATCCACTGCTGACAGCAGATGTGCGGGCAAAGTTGAGTAAAATTCTGATTGGGTTTAACTTTCGACAGTTATCTTTCCTGCTCAAGCAGGATGAGTTAACAGTAGCAAACAACCTCCATCGGTTGATTAACAATCGAATTATCGGACTACGTCCGCCACAAACACCATTCGATCGACTCCACAACTTATATGCATCGGAGTCAGATAGCGATCGATTCACTGAGCAGGGTCAAACAATCACAGCGACACTCAATGCTGTAGCTGCGCCATCTGACACCAATCCCACGACTGGAGATCTCAACCAAGCTACTTATAAAATTGCTTGTGTCGATGATAGCCCGACAATTTTACGGGAAATCAATCGCTTTTTAGATGGTGATAGTTTTAAGGTGTTTCCGATTGTCGATTCGGGTACCGCATTGATGAAGATTATTCGGATCAATCCCGATATTATTCTCCTCGATGTGGGCATGCCCACGATCGATGGTTATAAACTCTGTTCGATGTTGCGCAAGCATCCAGCCTTTAAAAAAACACCGATTGTGATGGTGACTGGAAATACGGGCATTATAGATAGAGCAAAAGCAAAAATGGCTGGTTCGACCGATTATATGACTAAACCTTTTAGTCAATCAGGTTTGATCGAAATGGTATCGAGACATTTAATGGCAGACCACCAGTAGAATTATGAACCTATCATTCTTATTCATTATTAAGTGATTTTTGGTTTTGCCGATCGAAACTAGTTAAGTAGTTTCAATCGATCTCTCAAATGTAATTCATGAAATCGTTAATTAGGATTAGATTGCGAGTCCAATCAACGATCGTAGACTATATCTAGACTATATATTAAGGGGTAATTGAGAAAATGGTTAAGGTTTTAGTTGTTGAAGACACGCCCTCAGAAATGCAGTTAATGACTCTTTATCTTAAAGATAATGGATATTTAGTTATCTCGGCTGACAATGCCAAAGATGGACTGAATCTAGTTACAAAAGAGAAGCCTGATGTCGTGATTACTGATGTAGTAATGGAAGGAATGAATGGCTTTGAATTTTGTCGGACATTGAAAAGAAATCCTGATACCGAGAAAATCCCAGTGATTGCTTGTACTTCCCGCAGTCAAGATTTAGATAAATTGTGGGGCAAAAAACAGGGTGTCGATGTTTATGTAACTAAGCCATATTCGCAAGAGGATATTATTAAAGCAGTAAGGTCTGTTTCGAACTAGCGGTGCGCGTCGGTTGCGCCGATCCGAATAGTGGAACCAAACAAAAGAAAATAGTGCATAATAATTTATTCACGATCGATTGGGTTTGAATCTTCATCTTTTAGATAAAAAGTTATGGATGGTGTTAGCACCGCATTATCAAGTAAACGATCGGCCAAGACTACAGGCGATATGTTTTTGAGATTTCAGCTCGACCAGCAAACTGCTGCAGTCGTACCGATGCACCAAACTCAAGAAGCAATCGTAGTACCTTTAGGTCGGGTATCAGTGATTCCTAATCTTCCATCGCCAGTATTGGGCATCTTCAGTCGTCGCAGCAGTTTGTTATGGTTGGTCGATCTACCCGAAATTTTGGGCTTGGAACCACTCGATCGCCATTGCTACAGTTATGATGTTGCCTTGCTGAAGGTCGAACAAATGCCTTTGGCTGTAGCAGTTCGCGCCATTCAGGGGATGGTGCGGTTTAGTCCGGAAGAAATTCGATCGCCGATCGGTAGTTTCAATCCAGCTTTTACTCCCTATCTGCGCGGCTGGATCTTACAAGAACAAGAATTGATTTTAGTGTTAGATCCAGAGGC
>JBJOOY010000448.1:0-2580 GCA_046051065.1 Cyanobacteriota bacterium | reverse complement strand
ACTGTCCACTGTCCACTGTCCACTGTCCACTGTCCACTGTCCACTATCTACCGAAGCTTGCGCGTCGTCTAACGACGATCGCTAATGTTGAAACCAGAGAATAGCCGATTGCATTAAACCCACCAGCAACCCCAAAACTCCACCAAGATTGACAATGCCTTGAAGTTCGCTTTGCACGATATTTTGAATGCCAGCTTCTAAGTCTGCGGGGGAGGTAGACTTAACCCGATCGATAATCACTCGATCGATACTCAAAATCGGAATTACTTGAGTGACAATTTGTTCGAGATCGCGTTCTAAATAACGATCGATAATTGTGGCTAGTTCCTGACTTACGACATCTAAAGATGATGTCAAAATAGTAGAATTACGGAGTCTACCGATGACCACATTTGCGATATTGTCCCAATTGACTGAATCTGTCAAGCCTTGAATTAATTCAATCCCTTTGACCTGAAAATAACTTCTGATGCTATCGCTCATCGTCTTACGCAGTTGTTTGACAGTAGAGACAGGTAAGTTTTGGAGCGAAAGATCGCGGAATAATTCCTGTACGCGATTGCGAATATTTAGAACTCTAATTAAATCGGTAATAACTTGAGTCGCTTGTTCTCGCTCATCCAAACAAAAAGTCCGAAGACGACTCAGGGCATTTTTCACACCAAAGACATTGGCGACTACCCAATAGGTGCCACTACTTTTCTCACGAAAACTTTCATCGAGCGATTGAATATTCCGATCGGTTAAAAAATCGATGATGGCAAGGCGTAAAATTTCTGGTGGTAGAATGACATTAATTAACCAGTCAGCTAATTGTTTCGCTTGAGCGTCGGTTAGCTCAAATTCGAGAATCACTCGATCGAAGATTTGATTTAGTTGTGGTTCTAAAAATTCTGGTTTCCGAGCTAATACCCGCAACCACCGAGGTAAAGACTCACCTAATAAGTCCTTAAGAATATTTGCTAAAACCTTGACTGTCTTCTGTTCTTTATCTGCTTGAATTTGGTCTAAAGCTAATTGCAGCAACCAGGTAATCGCTGCTTGCACTCGTTCTACTTCTAGTAATCGCTTGGCAATATTTTGCAATTCCGAGGGGGTGAGCAAAGAACCCATAATCGTATCAGAAATTCGCGTTGCCAATCGTTCCTGATTGCTGGGAATTAAACCAGGCGTGAATGGTACCCGATACTTACCAATATATTTCGCCTCATAGGGACGAAATAGCATTTTGATTGCGACATCATTGGTAAAATAGCCGACAACTGCACCAGCCAGAGGTGGAGCCAAGTAGAGCCACAGTTGGAACAAGGACAAGGTATTTATTAGGTATTTATAGGATGAAATCTGGATTCGCTTTATTATATTATAGCAATTCTCCAGTTAGGGAGCGATTTTGGCACTGCTGGGCAGTCATCCTATTCCTGCACATTGCCCGAGAATAGTTTTAGTCTATTGGAGACTCACATTAATTGCTGCAAGCGAACAATTTACCGTTCCCAAAGCAGCTAAATAAATTACAGTTAAGGAAGATAATCACACCGCGATCGTAATCAAACGGGGAACATGGCTATGCACCTAAGCGAAATAACCCACCCGAACCAGTTACATGGCTTATCGGTTCGGCAGTTAGAGCAAATCGCCCTGGAAATCAGGGAAAAACACCTTCAGACAGTGGCTGCTAGTGGCGGTCATCTGGCACCTGGTTTGGGTGTCGTCGAACTCACGCTGGCACTATATCAAACTTTGGATCTCGATCGAGATAAAGTAACTTGGGACGTGGGACACCAGGCTTACCCTCACAAATTAATCACAGGGAGGTTCGACAGATTTCACACTCTACGCCAGAAGGATGGCATCGCAGGCTATCTCAAACGCAGCGAGAGTAAATTCGATCACTTTGGTGCCGGACATGCCTCCACGAGTATTTCTGCGGCATTAGGGATGGCGATCGCTCGCGACCTTAAGGGTGAAAGCTTTAAATGTGTTGCCGTGATTGGTGATGGCGCACTGACGGGTGGGATGGCGCTCGAAGCGATCGATCATGCCGGACATTTACCTAAAACCAATTTGTTGGTAGTGTTAAATGATAACGAGATGTCGATTTCGCCCAACGTCGGCGCAATTCCCCGTTATCTTAATAAACTACGCGTCAGTCCGCCGATTCAATTTCTCAGCGATAATATTGAGGAACAGTTAAAAAATATTCCCTTCGTTGGCGGTTCGATTTCACCCGAACTCGCCCGGGTAAAAGAAGGGATGAAACGATTAGCAGTACCCAAAGTCGGCGCTGTATTTGAAGAGTTAGGCTTTACTTATATCGGCCCTGTAGACGGTCATAATTTAGAAGAACTAATTAGTACCTTCCAAGGCGCACACAAGCATCCTGGCCCTGTCATGGTACACGTAGTCACCAAGAAAGGTAAAGGTTACGCGATCGCCGAGCAAGATCAAGTCGGTTATCATGCTCAAACTCCCTTTAATCTCGCCACTGGTAAAAGTAATCCATCCAGCAAACCCAAGCCCCCAGGTTATTCTAAAGTATTTGCAGATACACTGATTACGTTAGCCGAACAAAATCCT
>JBJOOY010000447.1:0-12148 GCA_046051065.1 Cyanobacteriota bacterium | reverse complement strand
ATCGGCTTACTCCAAGATCCGCAAGACTTATTAGGTAGCCAAATGCCACCTTATAATCCCATCAATCAAGCTCCCTCATGGCAACATTGGTTTGGAACAAGTCGGGAAGGTTACGATGTGTTCTCGCGGACGCTATTTGGTACCCAAGCGGCGCTTCAGGTGGTGATTTTAGCAACCTTGATGAGTTTAATCATTGGGGTGCCATTGGGGATGGTGAGTGGTTATTTAGGTGGTAAGCTCGATCGAGTTTTATTATTCTTAATGGACACGATTTACACTTTGCCGGGATTATTATTATCGGTGACGTTAGCGTTTATCGTGGGGAAAGGTGTATTTAATGCCGCGATCGCGTTGAGTATTTCTTACATTCCTCAATATTTTCGGGTAGTCCGTAATCAGACGGCAAGTTTAAAGACGCAAATGTTTGTGGAAGCAGCACAGGCTCTGGGTGCATCTACTTCGCATGTGTTGAAGAAATATCTGTTTGCGAATGTGGTGCAAAGCGTACCCGTACTATTTACCTTGAATGCAGCCGATGCGATTTTAGTTCTGGGTGGTTTGGGTTTTCTTGGCTTGGGTTTACCTGACGAAGTTGCTGAATGGGGACACGATCTCAAACAAGCTCTACCCGCACTTTCGACCGGAATTTGGTGGACGACTTTATTTCCAGGATTGGCTTTATCCTTGATGGTGACAGGTTTGTCGCTGCTGGGTGAAGGATTGAGTGAGTTGATTAATCCACGCGATCGACAGCGATAGTAGTGCTCTCCTGGGTTGATGGGGGAAAATGTAGCGAAAGCGGAATTTTGCCCATCTACTCAATTTTAACTTTTACCTAATTGTTACTGTTAGATTGGCTGAAATTTTACAGCCAATAGTCAGATAGAAAGAGATGAAACCATTGCATAGAGAAGTTTTTACTGAAACCACGATCGTGATCAGCCAAGCTTATCACCATAACTACGGGAGAGCCAACTAATAAATGACAGAAGTAATCGGGATCGATTTGGGTGGTACGGCGATCAAATTAGGCAGATTTACAGCGGATGGGATTTGTACTCAGACGCTGACAGTGCCGACACCGCAACCGTCATATCCTCATGCTGTCATCGATCGAATGGTAGCAGTGATCGAAAAATTAGCGCCTGAGACGATCGATATTGCCGCAATTGGGGTAGGTACTCCCGGGCCATCCGATTTGGCGGGAAAGGTCGCAAAAATTGCAATTAATTTAGATGGATGGGTAGATATTCCTGTTGCTACATTACTTCAAGCGCGGACTGGTGTAATGACGATCGTTGGTAATGATGGGAATTGTGCTGGGTTAGGCGAGCGGTGGTTGGGTGCGGGACGACATTATCACAATTGGGTACTATTAACTCTCGGTACGGGCGTTGGGGGGGCGGTATTTCTCAATGGTGAATTATTTACCGGACATGCTGGCAGTGCGGGGGAACTGGGCTTGATCACATTAGATGCTAGCGGACATCCTTGCAAGAGTGGAAATAGTGGCTCGCTTGAACAATTTCTCTCTGGGAATGCGATTCGGCGGATGACAGGAAGAGAACCACAGGAAATGGGAGATTTAGCAGCCACAGGCGACCCAGATGCGCTAAAATTCTGGGAGAATTATGGGCGAAATTTAGGGATTGGTTTGACAAGTATCATTTATATTCTGACCCCGGAAGTCGCGATAATTGGTGGTGGCATTAGTGATAGTGCCAGATATTTTTTACCAACTGCAAACTGCGAGATCGATCGTCGAGTGATGGCTGTTTCTCGCCCAAGCTTTAAATTAATCGCCTCAGAACTGGGCAATCAAGCCGGGATAACTGGTGCCGCACAATTGGCATGGGAATTAGTAAAACAACATAATTCTTAAACGATTTACTTATGAACATTTGCTATCTAATTCCATTTTTGGATTCAACAGTAAAAGATTGGTCATTAACAGCTAGATTAATGCGATGGTTGACTTTTTTATGGTTGGCGATCGGTTTATTAGTTTTGTTTTCAGCATCTTATTATCATGGGGTGACTACCCAAAAAGATGGATTTTATTATTTAACTCGTCAAGTTGTGGCAATCTCAGTCAGTTTATTTATCTTTAATGTTATCATCCATTCACCGCTGCACAGACCCTTGAAGATGGCTAAATGGATCTTGATTAGCATGTTGGTGTTACTATTACTCACTGTATTTACCAGCTTAGGGAAAAATACGATGGGGGCGACGCGGTGGATCCCGATCGGGCCGATTCAACTGCAACCATCAGAACTAATTAAACCATTTTTAGTATTACAAGGTGCGATCGTCTTCGGGCAGTGGAAAAAACATTCAACTCAGAAAAAAGCGATCTGGTTGCTAATTTTTGCAACTGTATTATTAGCGATTTTAAAACAACCGAATTTGAGTACTACCTCCCTCTGCGCGATCGGGCTATGGACAATCGCTTTTGCCGCCGGATTACCACTGCTCTATCTGATCGGCACTGCTGTAGGTGGGGTATTAGTAGCGGGCATTAGTATGATGATAAACCCGTATCAACTAACTCGCATGCTCTCTTTTCTCAATCCCTGGGCAGATGCTCAAAAAGAAGGTTTTCAATTGGTGCAAAGTATTTTAGCGATCGGCTCTGGCGGTTTATGGGGCAACGGGTTGGGTTTATCTCAGCAGAAATCGGGTTATTTGCCAATTGAAGATACAGATTTTATTTTCTCGGTGTTTGCAGAAGAGTTTGGATTAATTGGGAGTATTTTGCTATTACTGTTGGTAATGAGTTATGCTACTTTAGGGCTGTTGATTGCCTTACGTAGCGATCGACTCGTCCATCGACTGGTGGCAATCGGCGCGACAACCTTTATCGTGCTCCAATCTTTGTTAAATATTGGTGTTGCTGCTGGGGCACTGCCTACTACTGGTTTGCCACTCCCAATGTTTAGTTATGGTGGTAGTTCGATCGTCGCTTCATTAATTCAGTCGGCACTGTTAATCCGAGTCGCGCGCGAATCCGCCGAAGCAAAAATAATTCCGTTGAGAGCAAAACAGAGTCTGGTATAGCTAGCATCGATTTAACAAATTTAAGTAAAATCGATCGCAGATCGCTATGATTAATTAGAAAATTTGAGGTAAGCTCTACGTGACTGGAGAGCAACTTTACTATGACCCAAATCACTAAAGCTACGGCACCATCGATCTTTTTGCCCCCCAAATTTAATCGTTGGGTACTGCGGATTGGCAATTGGCTGCTGCCGTACTGGTTAAAGTACAAACTGCAAATTACTAAGATCGATGTTGTGGATATTGATCGACTGGTGGAATTTTATAAGCAGTCACAAATGGGGAAATTTCGGTTATTACTTACTTTTCGGCATCCGAGTAGTGATGACCATTTTTGTCTGAGTTATGTATTGACGACGGGATTACCTGCTGCTGCTAAAAAACATGGCATTGTACTCGACGCCCCAATCTTTGCCCATTTTCTGTACGATCGATCGCAATCATCATGGGGTGGAAAAATTGTCAATTGGCTGTATTCTCGATTAGGGGGAATCCCCACCGAGCGACGAGCCGATTATCGCGCTGAGACACCCTACGAACGACTGGGATTAGATATATCACGCAATCTGCTAGTTAATAGTCATTTGCCCTTAATTATGCCACCAGAAGGCAGAGCTAACGGATATAGCGAACTTGTCAGCCAGATCGAATCTAAGGCTGCTCAGATTGGCTTTTGGGCGATGGAAGATTTAATAAATGCAGGGAGATCTGACGACGTTTTTATCGTGCCGATCGGGATCCAGTATAATTACGTCGATGAACCGTGGGTCAATTTAGAAAATCTGTTGCATCAAATAGAGCTAAAATGTGGCTTGATCGTCGATCGACAGGATTCGATGGTCTCAATTTTTCAACATGATGGGCGACCGATGCGCAAGCTCTTGTACAATCGCTTTTATCTGGTTTGTCAGCAAATATTGTATCAACTTGAGAATTTTTACGGTCAGTTTTATCACTATAAAATTCCCGAACGTCCGCCTTTTGATGCCGCCATTTCTCGATCGGACATTGCCGATCGACTTCAAAGTCTCTTAGATTCTGCGCTAGAAGTATCTGAAGGCTATTTTAATCTCGAACCAGTGGGTACAAAGATCGATCGGTGTCGCCGGATCGAGCAGGCTGGCAAAGATTGGATTTATCGCGAGGAATTTATCTCTTCACCAAATTCGTCAGCGATCGGTCGCAAATTAGCCGATCGAATTGTAACTGAAGCCGATTTACGGATGTGGCATATGCGGATTGTGGAAAGTCTGATTGCGGTAACTGGTGCCTATGTCAAAACTAAACCCACGATCGAGCGATATGCAGAAATTACACTATTACTTTGGGACTTAGTTGCCCAGATTGAGGGGACTCCACCCTCACCCCGCCCGATCCTCGGCAAACGTCGCGCTCGGATAACTATTTGTAATCCTCTACCAGTCTCTGACTATTGGGATCGTTATGTTAGTAATACTGCTGAAGCCAGACAAGCTGTTGCCGATCTCACCAAGGAGTTACAAGCAGCTCTAGAAGGCACGATCGATCGGGGATAGAGGACAGTGGACAGTGGACAGTGGACAGTGGACAGTAGATCTTCGCTGCATCTGATTAGATCGGTTCTCGATCTTTAGTGTTACATGCAAAATGCGTAAGTTCGTCGATCCCTATTCCCTATTTGCCCCAATAAACATTACAATTTAGTTAATAAAATTTAATAACCTTCTCATACTGGCGTTATTTATGACCATAATCCCGCCATCACAATTGGCGCCGATGACACCGCTACTGGCGCGCCTAACTAGTAAGCTCAATCGGCTCGAACCTTCACCTGGACTGGTTGTTATGCTACTGTCCGTCTTAATTGGCGGTGCAGCCGGGTTAGGTGTAGTTTTATTTCATTACTTAATTGAATTTTTTAATACTTCTGCCCATACCTTAATTGTGGATGATGTCAAAAAATTATTGCACATTCAAGGAGCTTGGCTATATGCATTAGTACCGATCGTCGGTGGGGCGATCGTCGGGATAATGCGATGGTATTGGCGAGACTTCGGTCCCAATATGAATTCGATGATTGCGGCTACCCAGGCAGGTCAAAAAATTACTCCTTGGCGGGGGTTGGTAAAAATGGTGGCGGCATCAGTATCGTTAGGGACTGGAGCCTCGCTGGGACCTGAGGGGCCGAGTGTAGAAATTGGGGCAAATTTGGGGATGTTTTTGGGACAGGCGCTACATGCTTCTCAGGAACGTCAACGATTATTACTCGGTGCGGGTGCAGCGGCAGGGATTGCGGCTGGATTTAATGCACCGATCGCGGGGGTATTTTTTGCATTAGAGTTAGTCCTGGGCACTACTTTTGCTACCTCGACCGTGAGTGTTGTAGTATTGGCGGCTGTAGTGGCATCAATGGTCGCTCAAATCGGTTTGGGCGGTAAACCTGCGTTTGCGCTACCCGTGTATGAAGTAAAGAGTTTGTTCGAGTTGCCACTATATTTAATTTTGGGGGGTTTGGCGAGCCTTGTTTCATTTGCCTATACTCAGTCCGTAGAGTTATCGCGAGAAGCCTTTCAGGGCAAAATTAACTATTTGGGCTGGTTGGCAAATGTCCCGCGCTGCTTGACTCCTGTGCTTGGGGGCGCGATCGTGGGCATTTTTGCCGTTAAATTCCCTCAGGTCACGGGAATTGGTTACGATACGATCGAGGCAATGTTGCAGGATGTAGAGTTTTCGATCCCACTGCTGATCTCGATTTTGCTAATCAAAATGCTGATGACAGCAGTTAGTTTGGGGAGTGGCTTAGTGGGTGGTTTATTTGCACCTTCGATGTTTTTAGGGGCAACGATGGGCGCAATTTATGGTAAATCCCTAGTATGGTTATTTCCCGCCCTCAGCAGCCAAATTGCCGCGCCACCAGCCTATGCAATGGTCGGTATGGCTGCGGTTCTTGCCAGTAGTGCGAGAGCACCATTGACGGCGATTTTACTCATGTTCGAGCTAACTCGAGATTATCGGATCGTCCTGCCCGTAATGGCTTGTGTCGGTTTGAGTATTTGGGTGATCGAGCGGATGAATCCCAAATCAAAAACGCCAGATAAATTAGATAAATTAGCCCTGAGCGTTCAACCCGATCGTAATCTCACTATCTTACAAAATTTGTACGTGCGGGATGTAATGGAGTCTAACTATCTCAAGTTGTCGGAAAATACCGGAATTATTGCAGCTGGTTTGAAATTGACCCAAAACAATTATCATAGTGCCTTAGTTATGAACGATCGCGATGAGTTATTAGGAATTGTGACTTTACACGATCTGACTCAGGCAATCGCTCAGGCGGAAACATCCGTCCAACCCGATCGATTATTAACTAATACTGTCGGCAGTATTTGCAGCAAAAATATATTTTATGCCGATATTGACGAACCAATTACTGAGGCGATCGATCGCATGACAGCCAGGGGTTTACATCAACTCCCCGTCACCGAACACCTGGCGATTGGCGATCGCAATGGATCTCAACCTCACCAAATAGTTGGTGTTCTTCAACAAGAACGGATTGCGATCGCTTGTAGTGTCGCTGCCACTCGTCAAGCTCTGAGTAAGTACATCGTCATCACACCTAAACTAAATGCTCACCCTGAATCGGTAACGGTTCAGGTCGAAAACCTCTAAATTACGATCTGGTTTGACGATCGCTAATCTCTCTACAGCTACCAGATCGTGTAATATTAAGCAGGCTACAGGTTAAGTAGTAATTTATTACTGCGAGTTTGATAGAATAATTCGCAAATTAAGTAGCGTAAACATGGATCCCCAATTAATTATAAATGGCATTGCATTGGGCAGTATTATTGCCTTGGGCGCAGTTGGTTTGACTTTGACATATGGGATTTTGCGATTGTCAAACTTTGCCCACGGTGACTTAATGACATTGGGGGCATTTGTCGCCTGGATGGTGAATAGAAGTCCGATTCCAGTGTTAAATAATATTTGGGTATCGATGCTAGTGGGAGTTGTGGCGACTGTTGGGGTGGCACTGCTAAGTGAAGCTATTTTGTGGAAACGGATGCGACAGGTTAACGCCACAACGACGACGCTGGTAATTATTTCGATCGGGTTAGCACTATTTTTACGAAATGGAATTTTGCTAATTTGGGGGAGTGATGCCAAGCGGTTTAACTTACCGATCGCTACTGCGATCGATTTATTCGGGCTCAAAATTAAGTTTTATAATTTAGTCGTGTTTGGTTTAGCATTAGTCGCGATCGCGGGCTTACATTTTTTATTGCAAAATACTAAAATTGGCAAAGCAATGAGGGCTGTAGCTGACGATATCGATCTCGCCCGCGTCACTGGCATCAATGTCGAACGAGTCGTATTCTGGACGTGGGTAATTGCGGCGAGTTTGACTGGATTGGGCGGTCAAATGTATGGATTAGTGACTAATGTTCGGCCAGATATGGGCTGGCTGCTGATCCTGCCGATGTTTGCTGCCGTGACACTCGGAGGGATTGGTAATCCTTATGGCGCGATCGCTGGAGCATTTATTATTGGTATCGCTCAAGAAATTTCAGTACCGATCGTCGGTTCTCAATATAAACTAGCTGTTGCCCTGATTTTGATGGTGTTAACGCTGCTATTTCGGCCGCAAGGATTATTTAGAGGGACGGCTTGAGTGGATAGTTGACAGTTGACAGTAGATAAGTAACTTCTTGTCACTTATCCACTTATCCATTGCGATAGCCGTTGCTATCCGACAATTTAGCGTTTTATTTGAGAACTTTTTCTAACGCAGTAATCAATCGATCGACATTATCTGGCCGACTGTTGTACCCCATCAACCCCACGCGCCAAACTTTCCCGGCTAACTCACCTAAACCACCACCAATTTCGATATTATGCTCGGTGAGGAGTTGGCGTGCCACGGCTTTACCATCTACGCCATCGGGAATACAGACAGTTGTGAGTGTCGGTAGACGGTACTGACGCTCGACGTGCATTTTCAACCCGATCGATTCTAAACTCGACCAGAGATACTCAACATTTTCTTGATGTCTTTGCCAGCTCCGATCGATTCCTTCGGTTGCCACCAATCGGAGCGCTTCCCGCAACCCATAATAGAGATTGATCGGCGCCGTATGGTGATAAACGCGCTCTGCACCCCAATATTTACCCAACAACAGCATATCTAGATACCAATTTGGCACTGCCGCCTGACGGTTTAATAATTTCTCGATCGCTCGCGCACTCATGGTAAATGGCGATGCACCTGGAGAGCAACCTAAACCCTTCTGAGAGCAACTATAGGCGAGATCGACTCCCCACTCATCTAAGTGAATTGGCACTCCACCCAGGCTAGTTACGGTGTCTAGGAGTAACAAACAGTCATACTCCCGACACAATTCGCCCACACCCTCGATCGGTTGACGGGCACCTGTAGATGTTTCGGCATGAACTAATCCAAGGATTTTAGGACGGTGGGTAGCCATTGCCGTGCGGAGTTCGTCGAGAGAGAAGTTTTGCCCCCAAGGTTTGGCGATCGTTTTTACATCTGCACCATAACGTCCGGCCATATCGACTAAGCGATTGCCAAAATATCCGGCTACCCCAATCAGCATGACATCACCAGGCTCGATCGTATTAGCGATTGTCGCTTCCATTGCTGCCGAACCCGTACCGCTAACCGCGATCGTGTGAGGATTATCTGTCTGCCAAGCATAGCGGAGGAGGGACTGAATCTCATCCATAATCTGCAAAAAAGCCGGATCGAGATGTCCGAGTGGAGCGGTACTCATCGCTTGCAAGACGGTAGGATGTGCATTACAGGGACCAGGACCGAGTAACAATCGATCGGGTACGCTAAGGGGTGCTAGTTGGAGCTTGTGGTTGGTTTTGAGCGGAATCGTTTGAGTCATGGCTGGATTGTCTAAAATTGAGTGACCTTATAATTTATAATTATCGATCGCAGATTCATAGTTAAGAGTAACTCGATCGGTATTTATCGTAAATTGTAAGAAGCAGATGTTAGGAAAATCTTGTTATAGGGAAGTCTAGTAGATAGTACGCCAAGCACAAGAAAACATGGAACCATCTACGCTTCAATCCCAAATAAATGGTAACGGGTCTTCTCAAAAATCACTTTCTGATAAGCAATTAGTCGTAGAAATACCGGAAATGTCCGGTGAGCCGCAATCCGTTATGCCTCAATGCTTTTGCAGGTAACTCCTC
The DNA here is from genome assembly GCA_046051065.1 of Cyanobacteriota bacterium. Lineage (GTDB taxonomy): Bacteria > Cyanobacteriota > Cyanobacteriia > Cyanobacteriales > Chamaesiphonaceae > Chamaesiphon. The sequence continues at coordinate 2,881 of JBJOOY010000447.1, read as the reverse complement.
GATCTCCAACACAGAAGCAACCAGTTCAGCCAAATGCGTGATAATAAAAAAGGTTAGTTTAATCTGTCATACCCTAATCCTTCATGCAATTTGAGTGGGACGAAGCAAAAAATCTTGAAAACATACGTAAACATGAGATTGATTTTGCTGATGTTCCCTCAATATTTGATGGTGAGATGCTGGTTGAGCTAGACGATCGTTTTGATTATGGCGAAGATCGCTGGTTCGGGATTGGTTTTCTCGGTTCTGGAATTGCGGTAATAGTCTGGACAGAACGTCGAAAAGATGTAATCCGAATCATTTCAGCACGAAGAGCCAACCGTCATGAGCAAAAAAGATTTGAACAGTACCTCTCGTACTAATTGGGCAGCTTTAGAGTCAAGGTCGGAAGAGAATATTGATTATTCAGATATTCCACCGCTAACAGATGATTTTTTTGAACAAGCGACTTTACGTATTCCAGCAGGTCAAGCCCATAACCTAGTTCAGCTCGATCCTGACGTGAATCAGTGGTTTCAGGCTCAAGGAGAACAGTATAAAACTCTAATTAACGATGTTTTGCGCCAATATATGGAGACTCTTCATGAATAATCCAGGCTAGTAGAAATACAGACAACATCCAGCGATTCTTGACTCACCAAGTATGATATAATCATTGGCTTTGCCACTGGTACTCGATCGCTATAAATGAAAGCTCAAACTATCGCCCGTGAGTTGGCTCTGCTAGCTCTGCCCCAACTATCCAAGGCACAAAAAAAGTTAGCGCAATCACAGCCTCGCGAATTGCAGTTGACGCTAGAAGAGATGATGCTAAAAGCGATCGCGACACTGCGGGAAGAAACACAAGAAGCACTAGAAACAGCCACAGCAGAATTACAGCGCAGTAACGATCGACTACTGAATAGTCAAACTAGAGCTAGCGACATCAGTGGTGCTAGAGCAATGACCACAGACGCGATCGAATTGGTACAGACAGCCATCAATCGGTTGGGACAAGCTTTAGAAATGCCCGAATTAATCAATAACTTCAATCGTCCTGATGTTCGCAGTTATGCCCTATCGTTACTAGTCAAAGCCACCGAAGAAACAGCACAAGTCGATACACTGCTGGGTAAAAGTATTGTAGATTGGCAACTAGGTCGTTTACCTAAGATCGATCGAGATATTCTCCGCCTCGCGGTAGTCGAGATTGTCTATCTAGGCTTGGAAGAACGCATTGCCATCAACGAAGCGATCGAACTAGCAAAACGCTATAGCGATGACCAAGGACGTAAATTAATTAATGGTGTGCTCCGGCGAGTGACAGAGCAATTAAAATCAGAAGTGTAAATGAAAAGCTTATTTCATAATTCATAATTTTATTGATATGGTTTTTAATTGGTTTCGTCGGAAATTCGATAAATCTGAGTCAGAACCAACACCAGATCCAGATCTCGGAGCGGAATCGGCTGAAGAAATCGTAGAGGAGGCGGCTGAAGCAGATCTACCCGAACCAGCCAGCACTGAAGTTAATACTGACTATTTAGCTTGGGCAAAAGCAGCTTATCAAAATATTCAGCAGCAGACATCAGCACCGTCAGAAGTTGCTGAAGTAGAACCCGCTCAGCAGGAAGAGCCCGCAGCTATAACTACAGCGGAAATTGCTGATGTCGTCGAACCAGACTCAGTCCCTGAAAGTGTGACTAGATCCGCCCAACAGGAAGATCCGGGAGCTACAACTACAGCGGAAATTGCCGATTTAGAAACAGATTCAGTCCCCGAGAGTTCGATCGCCATCGAGCCAGAATTAGTTCCAGCAGATCCAGCAGTAGTTACAGATGTCGAACCAGTTACAACAACGGAACCCGAAGCAACAGTAACGATCGAGCCTCCAGTTGCCGAAACACCAAGCGATAATGCTGGCGACGACTCAGAAACGGTACCAGAAAACATCCCGATTTGGGCGCGAGATGACCGTCAGGAGCGCTTAGAGCGGCTGAAGGCTACTGCGATCGAATCGATCGAGCCAAAGGCTCCTGCGCCAGATCTAGAAATAGATGACGACTTTTTATGGTCGGCGAAAGTCCTTGCCGATCAAGGACGGACACCAGAACAAGTATCCTTAGATGAGATTAACTGGCTCAAGAAATTACGTCAGGGTTTAGATAAGACTCGGCGCGGATTTGTCAATCAATTTAAGGCGCTGATCGGTCAAGGGCCGTTGAATGCCGATGCGGTAGAATCGATCGAAACGCTCCTGCTCCAAGCCGATGTTGGGATCGAAGCTACCGATTATGTAATTGAGATGTTACAATCAAAATTACGTCAAGAATCATTGCCACCAGAAGCAGCTGTAGCATATCTCAAACAGATTTTACGGGATTTACTCGATCGACCATTTTGTGCCGACTACACAGCCGAATTTATGCCTGTGCCAGCTACGCTAAATATCTGGCTGATCGTCGGGGTCAACGGGGTTGGTAAAACTACTACCATTGGTAAACTCGCCCACATGACTCAGCAATCGGGATATAAATGTCTGATCGCCGCTGGAGATACCTTCCGCGCCGCCGCTGTCGAACAGGTGAAAGTCTGGGGACAACGCAGCGGTATCGATGTAATTGCCAATCCCGGACAAAATACCGACCCCGCCGCAGTGGTTTTTGATGCGATTAGTGCCGCCCGATCGCGAGGAACTGAGTTATTATTAGTCGATACAGCAGGACGACTACAAAATAAAAAGAATCTGATGGATGAGTTGAGTAAAATCCGGCGGATTGTCGATAAGCAAGCAAATGGTGCTCAAATTGAATCCCTGCTCGTGCTCGATGCGACTTTGGGGCAAAATGGCTTACGTCAAGCACAGGTATTTGCGGAAGCAGCTAAGTTAAGTGGTGTGGTA
>JBJOOY010000446.1:0-2650 GCA_046051065.1 Cyanobacteriota bacterium | reverse complement strand
GCCTTACCGTGGATAATTAAACCCGTATTTGGCTTTATCTCTGATGGCTTACCCATCTTTGGATACAAACGGCGACCATATCTGATTTTATCTGGCTTGCTCGGTGTCGGTGCTTGGTTGGCGCTAGCAAATCTAGTTCATACCGCCACCGCTGCCACAATCGCGATCGCGATATCATCACTTTCGGTAGCATTTAGTGATGCGATCGTCGATGCTCTCGTCGTCGAACGCGCCAGAACTGAATCTCTAGAAAAATCTGGTTCGCTCCAATCCCTCTGTTGGGGAGCCTCAGCGATGGGAGGACTGATTACTGCCTATTTTGGCGGATTATTACTAGAACACTTCACTACCCGCACCGTATTTGCAGTTACAGCCATTTTTCCATTGCTAGTATCACTTGCCGCGATCTGGATTGTCGAGATCCCGGCTGGACATGAAGACGAGCAACCCACGGACAGCATTAAATTCCAAATGCAGCAATTATGGCAAGCGTTGACACAGAAAGTCATCTGGATGCCGACATTATTCCTATTTCTCTGGCAATGTACCCCTACCGCCGAGTCAGCGTTTTTCTACTTTAGTACCAACGAATTAGGGTTCCCACCAGAATTTCTAGGACGGGTGCGATTAGTCAGCAGTTTGGCATCCTTACTCGGGATCTGGTTGTTCCAACGCTTTTTAAAAACTATCCCCTTCCGTCAAATCTTTTTGTGGACGACGATATTTTCATCACTATTAGGTTTAACCACACTCCTACTAGTTACCCATGCCAATCGATCGATCGGGATCGACGATCGATGGTTCGCGCTAGGCGATAGTTTGATCTTAACAGTAATGGGTCAGCTAACATTTATGCCCGTATTAGTATTAGCAGCAAGATTATGTCCACCAGGGATTGAAGCAACCCTATTTGCACTCTTAATGTCAGTCTTAAATTTATCTGGTTTAGTATCCAAAGAAGGCGGAGCATTACTAACTCATTTATTCAACGTAACCGAAAATAATTTCGATAACTTATGGCTGCTCGTCATCATCACTAATTTAGGTAGCCTCCTGCCCTTAATCTTCATTAAATTACTACCAGATGAAGATCCTCAATTAGCTACAATAACACCAGAATCACTACCATCAGCCAGTGCCAACTCAGATCGATCGACAAATATTACAGGCGATCGATCCTTCATCCCCGAACTATTACCAGAACTACTAGAACCCAAATCAGAATAATTTCAGAATTTACCCCTACTAGCAAACTCTCTGCGTTCTCCCCTATCTCTGCGCCCTCTGCGACAACCCCATGCAAACTCAAAAACCCACAACCACCACCTCCGAACCAACTTACAACCTAGCCCAATGGAAACAAGGTTATCGATCGCAAAAACAAGAATATAACTATCAAATCACCGAAATCGAAGGCGAAATTCCCCACGATTTAACCGGAACATTATTCAGAAATGGCCCAGGATTATTAGACATCAACGGTGAATCCGTACATCATCCATTCGATGGCGATGGTATGATTTCGCGGATTACCTTTCAAAATGGTCAAGCACACTTCATCAACCGCTATGTCCGCACAGAAGCCTATCTCGCCGAACAAGCCGCAGATAAATTCCTCTATCGCGGCGTATTTGGCACCCAAAAATCTGGCGGTTGGTTGAGTAATCTGTTCGATCTGAGATTAAAAAATATTGCCAATACCCAAGTAATTTATTGGGGGAATAAATTACTCGCACTTTGGGAAGCCGCCGAACCACATCGCTTAGATCCCAAAACTTTAAATACATTAGGAATTGAATATCTAAATAACACCTTAAAACCAGGCGATCCTTTCTCCGCTCATCCATTATTCGATCCCCAAGGTAGAATGGTGAATTTTGGATTGAAGACAGGTAAAATCGACGCAACCGGACTATCAACCACACTTACCATTTACGAACTAAATTTCGATGGTGTGGTAGTCGAAGATCATGCTCATCCAATTCCGGGATTTGCTTTCATTCATGACTTTGCAATTACGCCTAATTATTGTATCTTCTTCCAAAATCCAGTTAGTTTTAATCCCTTCCCCTTCCTATTCGGCTTAAAAGGTGCGGCAGAATGCGTCAAATTTCAACCCGAACAACTTACTAAAATTATTATTATTCCGCGTAATCCTCGGAGTGGCGAACAGGTAAAAATTCTCGAAACTAAATCGGGATTTGTCTTCCATCATGCTAATGCTTTCGAGCACGATGGAAAAATTTCGATCGATTCAATTTGTTATCCAACTTTCCCTGAAGTCGAGCCTGATAAAGATTTTCGCGATACAAGTTTCGATACACTTACCCCTGGACAATTATGGAGATTTGAAATGGATCTCCACAATCGTCAAGTCAGTAGTAAACTGATCGAGTCTCGCTGTTGTGAATTTCCCGCGATTAATCCGGCTAATGTTGGGCTACCCTATCGTTATGTCTATCTCGGTGCAGCCCAAACTAGCACAGGAAATGTACCCCTTCAGAGCTTGCTCAAGCTAGATCTCGCAACTGGTACCCAACAATTATGGACGGCTGCACCAACGGGATATGTGGGCGAACCGATCTTCGTTCCGCGCCCCAATGGCACTCAGGAGGACGATGGTTGGCTACTGGTGATGATATATGATGGG
>JBJOOY010000445.1:0-2770 GCA_046051065.1 Cyanobacteriota bacterium | reverse complement strand
GTACGGTAGTAGCCACAGGACTAGATCTGGCAGTGGTAAAGTTTACCAGCCAGAGTAATTATCCCATCGCTCAGTTAGGTCAATATAGCCCTAATACTAAAGATATCGTTTTAGCTGGAGGCTTTCCAGGACGAGATAAAATTAGCAGCCCAGTGTGGCAATGGCAACTTAATTCAGGGTTGATTTTTGCTCCAGAAGAAGGCAAATTAAATACTCAAACTAGTCAATCTTTTTCTAATGGATACGATCTGATTTACAGCAACATTACTTATGGGGGGATGAGTGGCGGCCCAGTTTTTGATACTGATGGAAAAGTCGTTGGAATTCATGGGCGAGCAGAATCAACAGATGGAGTAACTCTGGGTCAAAGTTTGGGTATTTCAATTAAAACTTTTAGAGGCGTGCTTGTTAAATTACGCATAGATTCTCGATTGTTAAATATTTCTGAAAATGCTCCAGCAAAGTTAGAGCAGATAGATTACGAAACAGTAATGACTACGATGCAAAGCATTACTCAACCCCAGGAAAAAGATCCGGGAGAACGCTGGTTAGCTTATGGCAATCAACTCTATCGAACTTCTCAATACGATCGATCGTTGGTTGCTTTCGACAAAGCAATTGCTAAAGGACAAATTTTAATGGGAAACTATGGGAAAGCTTTGTCATTGCTATGGGCTAAAAAGAATGATTTTGGCAAAGACAATATGTCTAAAGCTATCGCAGCAATTCCTAGCAAAAAACATCGTGATTATTATTATTTCTGGATCTATCAATCATCAATTTTCCGCAAGCATGAGAAATATAATGATGCACTTAAATCGATCGATATAGCAATCGAACTAGAGCCAAACGATCTAAGACTACGCGACGAAAAAGCGACTATTTTTCGGATGAATAAGCAGTATCGATCGGCAATTGAGATCTACGATCGGATAATTATTCCGAATCAGTCAGATGCTTATTTTTATCTAAATAGAGGTTTAGCCAAGGATGAATCAGGAGATAAATTAGGAGCAATTGTCGATTATAACGAAGCTATTAAAATTAATCCTAGCTATTCGCTGGCATATAATAATAGAGGAAGCGCAAAAACTGAGCTTGGAGATTTTCATGCTTCAATAGCTGATTACAACTTGGCTATTAAATTTAATCCCAATTTAGCCGAAGCTTACTTTAATAGAGGTCGCTCGAAAACAGAGCTGTGGGATTATCCAGGATCGATTGCTGATTACGAGCGAGCGATCGCCATCAATCCTAACTATGCAATAGCTTATAATAATCGAGGTATATCTAAATTTAGAATGGGAGATGTACAAGGTGCATCGATTGATTATAATCGCTCGATCTCTCTCAATCCTAACTCTGCTGAAACGTATACTAATTTGGGCTTAATTAAATATATATCAGGAGATAAAGCAGGTGCGTTAGGTGATTACAATCGATCTATTGCTCTTAATCCTAATTCTGCTGAAACATATACTAATCGTGGCAATATTAAAGATGAATTGGGCGATAAACAAGGTGCATTTGCAGATTATAATCGAGCTATTAAGATTAACCCTAAATTTGCTGGAGCTTACTACGATCGAGGTGTAGCTACATCAAATCTTGGAGACGAACGGGCTGCATTGGCAGATTATAATCTAGCCATTAAATTCAATTCTAACTATGCTAGTGCTTATTATTCTCGGAGTTTAGCTAAATATAACTTAGGCGATCGACAGGGGGCAATTGTCGATATGAGCAAAGCGGCTGAATTATGTCGTCAGCAAGGGCAGATGGATTTATATCAGAAGGTGATGGGGCTAATTGCTCAGTTGAAGGGAAATTAGGTAAGTTTTGGTGGCTGTCGAGATCCCATAACTCTCGATCTGATAGCAATTGTGAGTAGTGTCGATCGATCTTTTTGCTCCAACTACGTCGATCGATTTCGATCGGGCTAATAATTCGATCGATTCTGGGGTGACAATCGATCGAAGATTAAAATTATGTGTCGATTGAATTCGATCCTGGGAGGCGATATAGGGTTGGGTTCGATCGCTAGCGTCGGCTCTGCCGAATCTAGCTGATGACGAGACTCGCTCGACGTTATCATAGATGGTCGAGCGAGCATTCGATCGTTAATTTTGATTCAGCCAAGATTCAAGATCTGTAAGCTGAGTAAAATCTAGCGCAGCATCATGTAAATCCTCCAATTGAGTTAGCGAAAGAGCCTTAACCTGTAACTCAATATCCAGAGGCAAAATCCCAATTCGGCGGTTTAACAACCTCAAAATTAAAGTTTGTGCTTCCTTTTGTCCTCCAACTCTTTCAGCAGCTTGAATCTTTTCCAAATATAAAGGCGATAACTGCATAATCAACTCCCGCTCCTCCGGTTCGATATTAACCTTGGCTTCTAAAGTTACTCTCAAATTTCCCAGTAGATCCAGCACATTATCCCGATAGGGATGATTCATCGGCAACGCCGCTACCTCAGCGATCGCTCGTTCCTGCACCCTACCCTTACCTAACAGTCTAAACCATAATGTTTCTGGTGTCTGGGGCAACTGATGAATAACGACAATCCCCGTTTTCAATCCTGACGGCATCACGTAAATACCTTCACATCCTCGCTCCACATCTAGCTTCGCACCCACGCTCTCTAATAATCGATCGGATAAAGTTGGCGTTAGAATCCACAATTTGGGTAACTTATCACTGCCTGGTTCTGGTTGCTGTTGTTTCTTAGCTCCCTTTACTAAAGTCAAATGCAGATCGAATAGCTTAGACA
>JBJOOY010000444.1:0-3710 GCA_046051065.1 Cyanobacteriota bacterium | reverse complement strand
GCGCACTAACGGGGATGAGAATTTCCGGCGGTTGGAGCCGCATTAATTCTTGGGTGAGGACTTCTAAATCGGTGCTTTGGGTAGTGAGAAATTCACCTGTAGAGATATCTGTATAGGCTAGACCCCAATTATCGCCGACGAGAACGATCGCGGCGAGGAAATTATTCCGGCGCGATTGGAGCATTTCCTCTTCCTGAATCGTTCCCGGCGTGAGGACGCGGATGACTTCGCGCCGGACGAGATTACTTCCTGCTTCAGCGGCTTCGGCGGCGGTTTCAATTTGGTCACAAATCGCGATCGCGTAACCTTTTTCGACTAACATGGCACAATAGCGATCGACTGCATGGTGCGGTACGCCTGTCATCGGGACGCGCCCGATTTCTTTACCGCCTTCTTTACTAGTCAGGACTAATTCGAGTTCGCGGGCGATGGTAATGGCATCTTGAAAGAATGTTTCAAAAAAGTCACCGCAACGATATAAGAGTAAGGCGTGGGGATATTGCGATTTTACCTCGACGTAGTGTTGATACATCGGGGAAAGTTTGGATCGATCGAGTTCGCGATAGTCGGCGTTGCGAATTTGACTTTGTCTTGATTCACTGTTCGCGTCGGGTTTCCCGACGGGCGCGAATCTCTGGCTGGTGCGGATTCCGGTTAAGTCTGGTGCGGTGTCGGACATGGATGAAATTCTGCTGGGCTGGCTATCTCTATTTTAACCGTTGGCGTAGTCTTCCCACTCGATCGACTGGCAAAAGTATAGCTCTTGAGTGATGATGCAAGCCATGAGTTATAGTGCTTGAATCAACGATCGTGCGATCTGCGGAGCGGCTGATGTTAACAATTACTCAACTAATTGTTAACAACTTGGGAATAATAGCCATTACAGCTAGTCGTAGTTAACAAACCCGATCTTTATACTACGGAGATATACGATCGTACTCATGTAAATAAAAATATATGCTCAATTTTTCACAAAAATTGCAACGATACGAACATCTGTGGTGCAAACAAAATGTTACCTATTGGGCATTTGGTTGGGCAGCTTTATCTTTGTTAACTTATGTCTTTTTTAGCGGTCAGCCCCAAAGTACCGATCGACCATTATGGTATCGGTTGTTTACTGCCTATATCCTGCAAAATGTTCCGCTCTTAGTGGCTGGATTGCTGTGCCTTCGCAATGGATTGAGCCGTCGGATGCCTAGTGGTAGCCAAGTTTGGTCATTAATGGGTATCGCCCTAATTTCCTTTTTTGGAGGAAATATCTTCTTTAGTTCATGGGAATTAGCGTGGCATCTTAGTTCCACTGGTTCCCTCGGCGATCCATTTTATTGCATTTTCTATGTTTGTCTATCGCTAGCAATGATAATTGCGATCGCGAGTAAGCGCGTTCGCTTGAAACTGTATCAATGGTCGATCGTCATTGGCATCTCTATCTATGCAGCTATGCTGGTAATCTGGATTCTGAAGCCTTCGGCTGCTAGTCTCGGAGCAACTACTCCAGAGCCATCTGCTCCTACCATTCAGATTCAGAGTTCTGGAACTAGTCTTAGCTATAGAGCTAGTAGTTCTACGCCAGAAATAAGTAAACCCGAAAGCGAGCCTAAGACAGAGGCACCTGGATGGGTGATGTTTTTTGATAAAATTTTTAAGCCCTACGGTCAAACTCTAAATATCTTTTATGTTTGGTGCGATGTGGTCTTGTTTGCCCTGGCGACAATGATGATTTTAGCTTTTTGGGGTGGAAGACTTAGTAATGCTTGGCAGGTAAATGCTCAAGCGATTATTTGTTTCTACATTGCCGATATGTGGTTTGCTTATGCCGGAAATCAGATTAAAGATTACCAGGGTGGGTTTATGTTAGAAGTATTTTGGATCTTCGGAGCAATCCAGTTTGCTGTTGCTGCTAGTATCGAATTCGAGCATATGTTGGCACGAGAAACCAAGAGTATGAAGAACGAATTATAGTGGACAGCGAACCCTTCTCCTAGCGGAGAGGCTCCGCCAACGACAAGCTCAGGGCAAGCAGTGGACAATCGAACCCAAATTCTTCTATCTAATAACCAAGTCGGGAACTCTTGCCGAATACTCCAGAAGACGGAAGGTGCTAGATAGCGATATTTCCGAGTCAGGTTGAGGTTGGTTTCGGATGGATCGTTTTGCCGATTTTTGAGGGATTTAGTTTCAACCACTGAACTTAATTATGTTAGAGAGATTGAACGATCGAAGCATCGTAGAGAGTTTTGGGATCGACTGGGTTTGCCACCAATTTAGATTCCTTGGCTGTTTTAGTCGTGAGTTCGAGATTTTTCATGATATTGTTGGGATTATTTTTGTTAAAAGCGATCGATTTATTCCCAGCAACATCAAATATCTTTACGCCCAGCAGTTGTTCTCTGACATCATCTGCACTCACACCCATTTTGTCGCCAGATATTTTTAATGCTTCACCATCACCAGCGTTAACTAGTGTGACACCTTTATCGATCGCTTTTAGAAAAACTTGAAGATCGGCTTTGCGTGTTTTAATTAAATCTTCATGCACGACAACTACGTCGCCAATTAGATTAGTATTCTTGCTAGAAAACAGAATAGTCCCGCCGCCTTGCTTGACTGCTTTTGATAAATAAGGCTCAAAGGTAACCACCGCATCTACTTGTTTGGCAGCAAAAGCAGTACCAGAAACTGCTGCATCGATATTTTTGATTTTGAGATCGCGCTCTGTTAATCCACCTTTACTCAAGTAAGTGTTTAATAGAATTTGGGGTGACAAAATATTTTCGCGAGCGACAGTTTTACCCTTAAGCTCTTGCGGAGTTTTAATATCCCTACCAATAATTGCATCGGCACCATTAGAATAATCAACCACATAAATAATTTTCAGTGATGGATCTTTTTCGGCAAGCTGAACAGCATCAGCGGTATTAATCCAAGCAATATCTGCTTTTTTAGTGGTAAATGCGGTGAAGATATCGGTACTGTTTTGGAGAAATAAATCCTCCACATTTAATCCAGCTTCTTTAAATAATCCTTTTTTAACTGCAATATAATGACTGGAATATCCAATCCAACTGAGTGTCGTAGAAACTAAAGGTTTCGATTGATTTGCTGGTGGAGCAGATGATGGATTAGTCGGAGTGGTAGTCTTCGGTTGTTGTGTACAGGCGATCGTGAGTGTCAGGGCAGCTAATGCTAGCCCTACCTGACGCATCCACGCGGATATTTTAAACATAAATAATTTTTATCCGTTGCGATAGATAAATGGCTTCTTCGATATCGTGGGTAATCATCAAGATCGCGACATGGGTTTTTGTCCATAGTTCGAGCGTCGATTGTTGTTCGATAACGCGCAAATTTTGAGTTACAGGAGCGAATCGCTGGTAATTCTCGATCGATTTCTGTTATATTTAGTATTAACAAACTATTTTAATCTGGGTTCAGCCATGTCCGATCTTGATCGCGGTATTATGAAGTTTAAAGGGGCAGATAGTCCATTGGCGATCGCCATCTCTTCAATAGTTGTCCTCGGTAGCATTGTATTTTTAATTATTTGGGCCATCCAGCACGCTTATGCTGTCTAGCAGCAATAATTGATCGCTTGGCTAGTTGAAAGATGACGATCGAATGTCGATTCTCCCTTTACCGATTGATGTAATTCATCTCATTGCTGCGGGGGAAGTAATTGACTCGCTAGCGGCGGTCGTGCGCGAATT
>JBJOOY010000443.1:0-5639 GCA_046051065.1 Cyanobacteriota bacterium | reverse complement strand
ATCGATCTATTTCCAATCCCACGCTCAAACTGACGTTAAAATAACGACTGCAGTCAAGCAAATAAAACATGTACGTAGCGCCACCATCCTTAACATGGCTCAATAGCATCCTGTTGTTCGGTACTGCTTTTCTTGCTGGTGGATTAAATGCTGTCGCTGGGGGTGGTAGCTTTATAACATTTCCCACCTTAATATTTACAGGTATTGCACCGATCACGGCTAATGCAACCAATAATACAGCGATGTGGGTTGCTGGTTTGGCAAGTGTTGGTGCTTACCATCAGGATTTGCAGACAGAACGCAGATTGATGGCGATCCTGAGTATTCCTAGTTTAATCGGTGGGGTAATTGGTTCGATCGCTTTATTGTATACACGGCCAGATGTTTTCAAGCAATTAATTCCCTATTTACTGTTAGTTGCAACCACTATATTTGTGTTTGGCGAATCATTCAAACGCTGGTTGCAATCTGTCAGTCAGAAATCTTTATCAGCGCCAGGATCGATGCTGAAATTGGTACTGGTGCAATTAATTATCTCGATCTATGGTGGCTTCTTTGGTGCCGGAATTGGGATTTTAATGTTGGCAACTTTAACCTTTTCTGGTATTAAAAATATTCATGTTATGAATGCTTTAAAAGTAGTGTTGGCAACTTTTGTGAATGGTGTTGCGATTATTCCATTTATATTTGCTGGGGCGATCGTCTGGCCGCAAGCGCTCCTGATGTCTGTAGGTGGTTCTTTGGGGAGTTATATTATTGCTCGATTTGCCCGTAAATTGCGTCCAGAAATTGTGCGGCGATTTGTCTTGATCGTGGCAATTAGTATGACAGTTTATTTTTTTATTACTACTTAATTAAGAGAATTTTATGTCCGATCTCCAACATCCCAGCCATCAAGGATTAGATCCTCAAGATCTCTCATCTGCGGCAGCTTACCGCCTCCTAGTCACCTGTGTAGCACCGCGTCGATCGCGTTTGTCTCCACTCGATCGTCAAATGGTACTCCAAATTTAGCGCCATTTTCCTACTTTATGGCAGGTGGCTCGAATCCATTATCGGTGGCATTTTCACCCAACACCAAAGCCGATCTGCAACTCAAAGATACCCTGCGGAATATCCAGACAACTGGGGAATACACGATTAATGTCGTCAGTCATAACATGACAGAGCGGATGAATATCACCGCAGCGGCTTTTCCCGATGGCGTGAGTGAGTGGGAGCAAGCTGGATTTACTAAATCCCCCAGTATTAAAGTTCAACCCGATCGCGTGGCGGAAAGTCTACTAGCGATGGAATGTCGGCTTTATCAAATCGTACCGCACGGCGCGGGTGCGAGTGCGGCTAATTATGTAATTGGCGAAGTTGTCTACTTTCATGTCGCCGAGAGCTTGATGGTTAATGGCGAAATCGATCATACGCGGATCGATTATGTCTCTCGGTTGGGTAAGGATTGGTATGCACGTGCTAATGCTGAGTCGATGTTTGAGCTACCGCGTCCGCCTCAGCCTAGCTGATGATTGACACAATCTGAACTTCTGGCAACTCCAACGTGTTCGATCTTAATCGATCGGTTAAATTAAAAGCACTCCCGTACTCCCTACTTAGATGTTAAAAAATTTGTGGTACGCTGTTGAGTTTGGCGATCGCATCAAAAATCGACCTCAACTACTCAAACTACTCGATCGTGAGTTAGTCCTCTATCGTACTACTGACGGACAAATTCACGCGATCGACAATACTTGTATCCACCGAGGTGCAGCCCTTGCTAATGGTTGGGTTGAAGACAACTGCATTGTTTGTCCGTATCATGGCTGGCAATATCAACCTGACGGTACTTGTGTCAAAATTCCCGCGAATTTAGCTAAAGCGACAATTCCCGATCAGGCTAAAATGACAACCTATCCAGTTAGAGAAAAATATGGCTGGATTTGGATATTTATCGGCGATCTCGATCGATTACAGGATATCGATATTCCAGTTTTACCCCAGTATGAATCTGCTAATTTTCGATCGATCCAAGGTGAATTTCACTGGGATGCTAATTATGAACGCGTATTAGAAAATGGCCTAGATTTTGCCCATGCACCCTTCGTCCATAGTGGCTCATTTGGTAATCCAGATGCGCCAGAAATTGCTGATTTTGCAATCGATCGGGATGATCGTGGTGCTAGTGCTACGGTGTTACTGGCGGCTAATCCACCCAAAGGTTTATGGAAATTATTGGCGAGTAAAGAACGAGCGCCGATTAAAACGCGCACGGGATTTTTCTTACCTAATTTGACATTTCTCGAAGTTAATTTACCCTTCGGCCAATTAATAATTTTGACTGCTCATGTGCCGATCGATCTCCAGACAACTGTGAGTAAATGGATGAATTTTCGCAGCTTTTTTACAGGTAAATGGGCAGATCGAGATGCTTACAAGCGCACGATTAAAATTTTTGAGCAAGATAAACCGATCGTCGAATCTCAACGCCCTCAAATTATCCCGATCGAATCTAATGCCGAACTCTCTGTCGCCGCAGATGCTCTTCAACTCGAATATCGTAAACTCCGTCGTCAATTCCGATCGGGAGCATCCCACCTTTTAAAATTCTGAGGTATAAAAAGGTACTTAACTTAACATTCTCTCGATTCTCTACTGCTCGTGTCGTTCGTAAGCTGCCACAATTTTCTCTACCAAAGCATGTCGCACCACATCACTTTTAGTAAAGTAACAAAATCTAATCCCTTCTACATTTTGGAGAATTTGTTGGGCAATAATTAATCCAGATGTTTGATTTGAGGGTAAATCTGTCTGGGTAATATCGCCTGTTACTACCATTTTCGATCGAAAACCAATCCGTGTCAGCAACATTTTCATTTGTGATGGGGTAGTATTTTGAGCCTCATCAACAATCACAAAAGCATTATTTAATGTTCGTCCTCGCATATAAGCTAAGGGGGCAATTTCGATCGTCCCTTTCTCAATTAAGTTAGGAATTTTATCTGCATCCATAAATTCATGGAGCGCATCATATAATGGTCGCAAAAATGGATCGACTTTCTGCTGAAGGTCTCCAGGCAAAAATCCTAATTTCTCTCCCGCTTCCACCGCTGGACGAGTCAGTACCAATCGTTCACAATTACCATTAAGTAACGATTGAACGGCTAAAACTGCTGCTAAATAAGTTTTTCCAGTCCCCGCAGGACCAATACAAAAAGTTAGCTCGTGCTGCCGCATTGCTTGAATATATTCCCACTGGGCAGCGGTTTTGGGCCGAATTCGATCGCCCTTACGATTGGTAGCTAGAACCTCAGTCTGAATAGTGCGTAATTGTGCCTGTGTGCCCTTGTCCAGGGCTGCGATCGCTGCCCGAATGTCTACAGCGGCAATTAGCCTCCCTTCCTGCCAGAATGGCTGCAATAGGCGAATGATACTACTAGCTCGATCGATTTGAGCTGTCGTGCCACCGATCTTTAATTGTAATCCGCGCAACACTAATTTTGCTCCGGTTTCCCGCGCAATTATTTTCAGATTTTCTTCCTGACTACCGACTAACGCGATCGCGCTAGCGTTATTTAATAACTCGATTACTGCCTGTGATGGTAATTCATTTGTCATTGTTTCGGTCATAAAATTAGGCAACAGGCAGCAAGTATTATTTGGAATATATACAACAACAGGAGCAAGAAATCTTTTCTCACTCCTGTTATTTAGTAACTAGTAGTTCAGTAAATAATTTAGAGCTATTTACTTATTTAGGCATCGATGGAGCACCTGGTGCTGGTGGAGCGCCTGGTGCTGGTGGAGCGCCTGGTGCTGGTGGAGCACTTGGTTCTGGCGCTGGTGGTGCCGACGGTGCTGCACTAGGTGCAGGTGCAGGAGCTGCTTGATTGGCAGCTTGAACCAATTGACCTAAAAATCCTTGCAGAGCTTTTTGTCCGGCTGGTGCGCTAGACAGTGCTTTTTCGGGACCGAGTTCGCCGACTAAAGCTTTAACATACTCGTTATAAGCTGGAACTGCTGCACTTAGTTTGCTGGCATTAATATCACCATTACTAGAGCGCATTCCTTTGACGGTAGTAGCTAATGCAGTTGCAGCTTTACCTGTTGCACCATCAGGCGTAACACCACTAGGAATTAATGCTGTAACTAAGGGTGCAGGTTCGCCACCATTGATCGTATCAAAAGTAGCTTGGTCGCCAAGACTACTCGCAGTTAGCGATTGTGAAGCTTGGTTGACAGCAGCTTGACTCTGAGCTGCATAACCAGAGCCACCGCTACCATTAACACCACCACCACCAGCATTAACAGTAGAGGTGAAGGTGTTACCGTTATCGGAGCCATTAGCCTGTTGGGCACTAGCAGGACTGAGATTGAGTGTTATTAGGCTAGCTACAGCACCCAGCCCCAGTAAATAAGACAAGATTTTCATGTTGATGCTCATGATAAAGAGGACAGATAATGCCATTGGGAAGAAGTCGCATTCTCAAAACCCAAACTTCCCGCTGGAAACGAATCAACTAACCGTGATTAGAATTGGAAACCCAAACCACCGCTAACAGCAAAGCGAGATCCACCAGTTTCACTATTGACTAGATCGACTAGTGCAGGTGTGATTTGGAAGGACGAACCACCACCAAACGGAATAGTGATTGGTAAACCAATACTTAAGTCTTGACCATTCCAGTCAGTAACTAGAGAGAAATTTGAGGACAGGCGGGTACCTAAGCTACCAAACACGTTAATTGTATCTCTGTTCCCACGAATATCACCAATATTTCGGAACCGACCAGCACCAGCACCAACTGATAGAGTAGTGTTGCTGAAGAAACCTACATTTGGATCTGGATTGAGGATGAAGCTAGCTACACCGTAACCAGTTCGGCCACCATTGACTCCACCGTCAGGGTTACCTGGGTTATTGCCAAATGTAATGGCATTTTCAAAACCACCCGCGATCGCAAAGTTATCACCTAATAATTTGTGAATTTTGAAACTAACACCACCGTTATCGAAGATACCAGCATTCGGGCGATTATATGTGGTAGCAACTGTTTCTAAACCCAAGAAGCTCCGAGCATCACCCAATCCAAAACCAGCAGAGTATGCATAAGTCTCGGGATTTTTAGCTGTACCAGGTGTCGTGTTTAACACGTTGGGGCGAGTTTCACTTTGATAGCTACTACCTAAGAAGAAGTTACCAGAATTAGCACCGAAGGCTGTAGGAGTACCTAAACCACCAACGGGGAAAGTTCCAGTAGCCAAGGCAGCCATCTCTGGTAATTGACCCGGTACGCTCAATTGCGCGATCGCTCCATCAGCAGTTACACTAGGAGCAGGGGAAGTACCACCCTCAGGAGGGATAGTGGCTACGTAAGTACCTTTAGGACAAGATGCGATATACTTGTTACCAGGGCTGTCTTGTGGTAACGCAGATAGTTTACCCTGACCGACTAATGATTGGTGGATGTAAGCAGCTACATCTGCACGAGTAGCGACGGTGTTTGGACCGAAGTTACCTGCTGGGAGTTTGGTGCTATCGACTTCGACGCTGACAGCGATACATTTTTGGGTTGCGGCGATCAGAGCGTTCTGGCCGTAGCTAGGAACTTGAGCTGCATCTCCGAATACACCGTTGAGATCTAGGCTACTAG
>JBJOOY010000442.1:0-2955 GCA_046051065.1 Cyanobacteriota bacterium | reverse complement strand
GATCGATATTGATTGCAATAAACTAATCAACAATAAAAAGCTGATAATCATGAAAGCATTTGACATTAGGTCGGTAAATGCTTGAAATATATTTAGATCTTCATCCTGATGGTATCGATCGATTCGTCTAGACATAATATTTTAATTTAATTACGTTGAGAAAGTCCTTGCAAACCCGAAGATCGACCTCTATTGTTTGTATCGTCAATATTTGATACGATTTTTTCTAGTTTTTCAATTACCGTCAATAATCTTTTTAACGACTCTCGATCGGTCTGAATTTTTGGCTCTAAGATAGTTATCAATGATTGCCAATTAGATTTATTTATTGTGCCAATATCTTGAATAGACAAGTCTGTATTGTTCAATATTTTTAGACAATTACGATTGAACCCATCGATCGCATTTTGTGTGGATTCAGAAACGTGCACATTATTTTTACTTAGGCTGATTACTTCTGAGCCAACTTGTTGAAGATAATTAACAGCTCGATCGATCGAAGCAATTGCTGGTTCTAATTTGGCGGTGACTGGTTGGAGATTTTTGGAAGCTTGACTAAAGATTGCGGTGGAGTTGGTAAACTCAGATTGAGCATTTTGCCATTTATTAGCGGCATTAGTTAGATCGGCTGCGAGCGAACTATCGCGGATAATTTGAGCGGCATTAACGAAGTTATTTGCACCTGATTGGATGCTATTAGTAGTCTTCTCTAATCCTTGATAAACTCGATCGGCGATTTGAGTCGCTTGCTGATGACTGCTCATAATTCCTTCTACACCTGCGGTGAGAGTTTGGGTTGAGCTGGTAAATGCTAAGTGGGTAGTACTGAGGTTTTCTACTAAAGTATTTAGATGCTTGATGATATTATTTGTTTTGACTTTATTTGCAGCAGCTACAAAAGTATCTACTCCAGCTTTTAGCTGTGGGATCGATTCTACAAACGTTTGTGTTTGCGTTTCTAGAGAGCTGGTTGATTTTTGGAAGATAATTGCACCAGCACCAATAGTTTCGGATGCAGCAACAATTTGGGTGGTAGAATCTTGCCAAGTCTGATATACTTGTTGCGCTAGTTGTGCGGCTGTTTGGTTGCTGGTTGTAATGCCGATAAGAGCACCTTGAAGGGTTGTAGTGGAAGCAGCAAAAGCTTGTTGATTAGTATTAAGTTCTGCTAATACTCGATCGAGATTTTGAATGATATTATTTTGTTCGATCTGATTAGCAGCTATTTTAAATGTCTCTACACCACTTTTGAATTCATGTAGAGAGTCGGCTAGATTTTTAGTCTGACTTTCTAGAGAGGTAGCTGCTCGCTGAAAGGTGGTGGCACCTGTAGAGATGGTACCAGCAGCATTTGAGAAATTAGTATATACATTTTCAGCAATCTGGTTAATTCTGCCGCATTCTTCAGCAATTTGATTGGCTGCTTTACCAAAAGATCTTTCTAATGCTGCACCAACATTTTCATGAAATCTGGTAAGAAACTCTTGCTGTTGCTTAACCATTCGATCGATCGCTGTATCCAGTCTGGTATTGCCTTCAACGGTGGGTTTATAAATATTATCGAGATAGTCTTCTAAGCTAGCAATTAATTGATGTTTGGCAATACTAGTATTAAAAATAGTGTTGATTATAGTCAGCATCGAACCAAATGATAATCCAAACAAACTAGCTGAAAAAGCAATGCCCATATCTTGTAATGGCTTTTGCAATTTCTGAACTAATCCGGTAATATTTCCATTACTATCATTGAAACCAGTTACAATCTCAGAGATATTTGTTAAGTTGCTGGTGATGCCTAAGAAAGTACCGATTAAGCCAAAAGCAATTAATAAATTTGGTAAAGCTCTCGTAATGCTATCTGCTCGATCGAATTGAATCTTAAAGAATAAAAAGCGTACTCGCTCCTCTTTATAGATACTATCAATCAAAGCAAGAGTATTCACCTGCTCTAACTTTTTACTTGCAGATTGATATCTAATCCTGAGTCGCTTAACAATCTCAGGCTGTATTCCTTCTTTCTCACCGCTAATTAATAAGCGAGAGACTTTATCATTTATTTCTTGTAGCTTGTTGTGAAGACTAAGCCGCAAAGTTAATACAGCGATCGCGGGTAAAATAACTAAAACTAAGATGGAAATCCAAGTTTCTAATGGTATTAGTGTGAAAATTGGTGGCATGTGTTAAATGTCGATCGTAATAATGGTGAATATCAAGTTTGTAAATGGTGCATTACGCCGCGCGATAACACACCTTAACTTATCAATCTATAATTTAGGACTAGCCTCGACTATATCTGCATCAATTTCCCCAAGGGAAGGCTCCGCCAACGACTCTCCATCGTTAATAGCTGGGCGTTGAGCCTGTAAGGTTCTAGTGTGGTTAATTCGATTGGCTTGAGCATCTTGTGCTAACTTAGCTAAATAGCCCCACAGCCGCTTCAAAACTCCATTTGTAGCTGGGCGATCCAGGGTTGCTTCTTCACCCAGTACAATGTTAATTTCAGGGTAGTTAGGGCTATGTCTAGGGAGCTTATCTACCTGTTGAATGAAAGATCTCAGTTGAAGTAAATATATTTCTGTCCATTGACTGGGATCATTTTGAATCTCAGTAATGATGCTATTACGTCGATCTCTGAGGCTATCAGCAACGCCGCTAGTTTTGGAGATCTGCTCTAGGGCTTCGCTCCAAATTAGACTGAGTTGAATTGAGCTATTTCGATCGCGGAATTCATCATAAACTTCGTAGAGGTAGCAATTATCCTGCTGTACCAATATCTCAAAAGCTAAGCAAGCATAAAAAGCATCTTGCATCTCTTCCATCCGTCGCGCATCGGGTGGAATAATTTCCGAGAATATTTGCTGATAGTCGTTATGAATTCGCGCTCTGTTTTGGGAGTATTCTCGATCATAATGTTCGCGCATTCTTTCTATCCCTTGAATCAATCGCAAAGGGAAA
>JBJOOY010000441.1:0-2794 GCA_046051065.1 Cyanobacteriota bacterium | reverse complement strand
CGCGATGTTTCTGCCCAACTGAATCAGATTGTCCTCGAACAAACAGCAAATTTGACCCTGATGTGGCAAATTGCTAGTGGTACAAATCTAGAGGCGATTCAGCAAGATTATCATGATGCTGATGATCCAACTCCCTTAGAATTAGATCGAGATCCTACCGGGGGAAAATTGGCGATTATCTGTGATGGAATTGCCGGAAACATAGAAGGAGAAGCTGCCAGTCAACTTGCGGTTAAACTGCTAAACATCCAAACCCATAATTTATTTGACGATCTACTCGATCGTCAAGATACCGCTACTCCCGAGCAGATTTACAATGCAATTTCGGCGATCGTTCGGGTAGTAAATAATACGATCGTTGCCCAACATCAGAGCCAACGCAAGCAAGAACGCCGCCGGATGGCAACTACAATGGTGATGGCCGCCCAAATCAATCAACGGGTGCCAAGCAATGATGGGAGCGTTAAATTTTCCCATGAAATTTATATTGCCCATATCGGCAATAGCCGTGCCTATTGGATTACAGCCGATCGATGTGAATTACTGACGATCGATGATAACATCGCCACCCGCGAAGTTAAACAAGGTCGCGATCTCCCCTGGCATAGCACCATTCCGCCAGGTGCGACTGTGCTCACGCAAGCATTAGGCATCGATGTAGGCGAGACGATTCATCCGACAATTCAGCGATTTATGGCGCTCGAAGATGGAATTTTATTACTCTGTTCTAATAGTTTGAGTGACGATAATTTTGTTGAAAGTTCTTGGCCAGAATATGCCGATAATATTCTCAACAAAGGTATTCCACTGGATACTGCTGTTCGTTCGTGGCTGGCTTTAGCGCATCAACAACATGGCGACAATAACAGCTCGATGATCCCAATCTCTTGTTATGTATCTCCACAAATTTCTCATCTCCCCAGTAGTCAAACGATGTCGATCGTTAAACCTACTCAAAATCCAGCTAATTCTGCGGAATCGAGCTTAACCTTATTAAATAAAAAAACAGGTTATTTGCCATTAATCATCATGGTAATTGTCGGTTTATCGATCGCGCTAGTTATTGCTGTTAATCTGCTCCGTCCCAATGAGGAAACAACTGACAGCAACACGCCTAACCAGATCGAGCAGCCTAAGTAGATAATCTCTTCCCATCAAAAGACTATAACTTATAAGATCGATAAACTTTACTCGCGGCACGGTGTAATAGAGAATGTCGATAAACCAAACCATTAAGATCTTCAGCATAACCACCACCAATCACACAGGCGACTGGATAACCTTGCGAAACACAAGTTTCTAGCACTTGTAAATCTCGATCGAAAATACCATTATCTGTCAGAGCTAATTTACCCAATCGATCGCTAACATGGGGATCTACGCCTGCATCATATAACACTAAATCTGGCTTAACCTGTGTTAATAAATCTGGTAAATAGTCGGATAAAGTTTTTAAATACTCCCGATCTTCCATCCCTGCTGGCAACGGAACATCGAGATCGCTAATTTGCTTCGTACCAGGGAAATTAACCCCACAGTGCATCGAGAAGGTAAAGACACTAGCATCACGGTGAAAAATCGCCGCCGTCCCATCACCTTGATGGACATCGAGATCGACGATTAAAATCTGTTTGACTGAGCCAGTCTGTTGTAATACGCGAGACGCGATCGCCAGATCGTTAAAAATGCAAAAGCCGGAACCGTAGTTAGGGAAAGCATGATGAGTCCCACCAGCCGTATTACAAGCCAGCCCATGCTCTAAAGCTAACTTAGCCGTCAAAATCGAGCCGCCCAAGGCGATACAAGTCCGATTGACTAATTCCGCACTCCAAGGTAATCCGATCCGCCGTTGTGCTTTGGGGTCTAACGTTCCGGTATAGTAAGCCTGGATATACGCCGGATCGTGGACTAATTCCAGCCATGCCGTCGGCGGTAACGTGGGCGTAAATACTCGATCGAGTGTGGCGATCTCATCTGCTAATAATAAATCGTACAATAGCCGAAATTTCGCCATCGGAAAGCGATGTCGATCGGGCAAAGGTGTAACATAATCAGGATGATAAACGATCGGTACGGACATAGGGGACAGTGGACAGTGGACAGTGGACAGTGGACAGTGGACAGTCAATAGTCAAGGGTGAACAGGATCGATTTATCATCCACCCATCTACCCATGCACTCATCCGCAGATCGGGCGCAAGCATCTACAATTTAAAGATATACCAAACCTTTAAATAATTGCCGTGACAGTCAGAGTTCGTATTGCACCAAGTCCAACTGGTAACTTACATATCGGTACCGCTCGTACTGCTGTTTTTAACTGGTTATTTGCCCGTCATCATCAGGGTACATTTATCTTGCGGATTGAAGACACAGATATCGATCGCTCCAAACCAGGATACACTCAAAATATCCTCGACGGTTTAAAGTGGTTGGGGTTAAATTGGGATGAAGGGCCATTATTTCAATCTCAACGGCTAGACTTATACCGTCAGTCGATTCAAACTTTATTAGCTAACGGTAGTGCTTATCGTTGCTACACTAGCACCGCCGAACTCGACGAACTTCGTGCTGCACAGGAAGCAAATAACCAGGCTCCTCGCTATGACAATCGTCACCGCCATCTAACTCCCGCACAAGAAGCGGCATTTATTGCTGAAGGTCGTCGTCCGGTGATTAGATTTAAAATAGAAGACGATCGCGAAATTAGTTGGCTAGATTTAGTTCGAGATAAAGTTACCTGGAAAGGTATCGATT
Source organism: Cyanobacteriota bacterium (assembly GCA_046051065.1). Taxonomy (GTDB): domain Bacteria; phylum Cyanobacteriota; class Cyanobacteriia; order Cyanobacteriales; family Chamaesiphonaceae; genus Chamaesiphon. The sequence goes on along the minus strand of JBJOOY010000441.1, from coordinate 37 downwards.
TGGGTGGGGACATGGTAATTTCCCGCGCCGCCGACGA
>JBJOOY010000440.1:0-4428 GCA_046051065.1 Cyanobacteriota bacterium | reverse complement strand
CCAGGTCTTCTGGCAAATTTAAGTTGTACCAATCTTTCCCAAGGCGCTACCATCACCATCTCAGTCATCGCTAATCCACCCAAGACAGAGCGCAACTGCTGACTGAGGGTAAAAGTGTCAGCAATTCGGGGTGGGGGATCGGTAAGGATGATACGTGCGCCTTGAGGATGCCAGGAGATAGTAATCCAGCCCCGCCGATCGAGCGTCCGCAAGCCGAGCGAGAGGGTAAATCGATCGCGTTGATAGACAGTTTCAACCCGTGCTGGCACCCAATCTAGCTGTAATTCGCGTACTGCCGCAGTTAATGTTGTGAAGTCAACCTGTTGCATTAGTTAAGTAATAAGTACTCATGTCTTGTCGATCGTTATGGATGCGAGATACATTGATAAAAGTTACTGTCATCATTGGTTTGCTAATTGCTGCTACTGTACTTCATGATTGAGGAAAGTGCTGTAATATCGTGGCATATTGCCATCGAATCCGCGATCAATATTACCACACACCTGAAATGGCAAATCCCTAATATCTACATACCCACAATGACTCTTACCCTCCCCCCTTGGCTAGTTCTCGATTCCCACCTGATTCAATGGTTGCAAGAAGACATCGGGAGAGGAGATCGTAGCACCCAAGGCTTGCCGAATATCGATAAGATTGCCACAGCTACTTGGGTTGCCAAAGAAACGGGGGTAATTGCCGCTCTACCAGTTGCTAAACGCGTGTTTGAACTTCTCAATCCTCAAGCTAAATTCCAACCCTTAATTGCAGAGGGAGCTGCCTGTGTGCCAGGACAATCGATCGCTGAAATTACCGCAGATCTCGCCACCCTCCTCATGGGCGAACGTACAGCCTTAAACCTCGCCATGCGCCTAAGTGGTATCGCCACCGCTACCCGCACCTATGTAGACTGCATTGCCGACTTACCTACCCAACTAGTAGACACCCGCAAAACCACACCGGGCTTACGCCTGCTCGAAAAATACGCTACTACTATTGGCGGCGGTGTAAATCATCGGATCGGGTTAGATGATGCCATCATGCTCAAAGATAATCACATTGCCGCAGGCGGCGGGATTACCGCAGCAATTACCAGCATTCGTGCTACTATGCCCTATCCCCTAACGATCGAAGTCGAAACTGAATCGATCGACCAAGTCAAGGAAGCGATCAAGTGTGATACCGATATGATTATGCTCGATAATATGCCCCTAGATCTGATGCGTCAAGCAGTAGCAATCATTAGAGCTGCCAACTCCCACATCAAAATCGAAGCATCGGGTAATATTACCCTCACTACGATTCGTCAAGTCGCCGAAACTGGTGTCGATTATATCTCTACCAGCGCACCCATCACTCGATCGCACTGGTTGGATCTGAGTATGCGGATTAAACGCTAAAAAACTTTATGAGTATGGATCGGTAATATCAAAGATTGGGAAAACAGATCGATGATTAATCGATCTATTTCAGTGCTTATTTAAAAGCTGCAATCGCCTTAGCTGCGATCGCATTACCAACTATTGCACCCCCAGTAGCATCAAAGCTCCAGTGAACACCTAGATAAATCCGACTGATTGAATTTTGTGCGATGGCTTCTTTTAATGTCAAAGTTTGAATCCAGTTTGGACGAGTGACACCATCGTTATCCGTGGTGATGGCATTAAATTCATCCGAGACAAACGTCACCGAAATCTTGTCCGTCTGCTTGCCAATTAAACCAGCAAAAGTTTCAAAACAGGCTGAACCAAACGTAGAATGCCCGGATGGATATGCAGGGAAATTAGGAGTAAAGTTAAAATAAGCACTTGGCAAATTAGGATTTGCTGGTGGCAGTGGTGAAAGAGGATTGCTATTCGGCGCTCCGAGTGGCAGCCAAAAAGGGTCGCCTTTTTTTTCACGTAATGTATTACCATCACCTTTACCAGTTGGCCCAAACCCTTTGTCCGCTTCGCGGATTGCGACTACTGGCCGCCAAAAGTCATAAGCATACTTCCAATGCCAAGCGGCAATTGAGGCATCTGCCATCGCAGCGTTAATTGCTGCGAGAACATTAATCTGCTCTTTGGCGCCAAGTTTCTTAAAATCTTCAGCAGCAACTACAAATTGATTGTACAGGCGCGGTGGTGTACCGATTTTATTGGCACCATCATAACCCCAGAAAATACCGATTTCAGCCTGTTCGCGGAAACGTGCACTTCTTTCCGTGATGTTGTTGCGTCCGTTCACAAACACATCATCAAAGGCTTTTGCATAAGCTTCATCAGTTAATTTTGGTGGTGGAGCCAGTGGTGCATCTGTTGCGACACTGTTAATTACAAATGGGGTAACTTTGTTCCAGTTGCGCCCAAGTGCACGCTTCTTACTGACAGGATCTGGGCGATGATGCCCTGGTTCATTGTTTAATATAAAGTTGACAGGGTCGATTTGTGGCAAGTTGGAGTTATCATTTTGCCGACTTTGGAACCACTTGTCCCCAACATCCTTGCCATACGCTAATGCTGCCGCATTAACACCAGCCGTTAGGATCGCTGCTTGTGTGTTAATGAACGACGCTAAATCTGGCCGTGGATATAAGAGAGTCGCTGCCCGAATCCCCGCTCCCAACACTGCTGCCTCTCCATCTGTGACTCCAGCGGGTGGATTTGGCAGTCCTGCCAGTTTTGGTGTGAGGGTAGAAGTCACCTTGGCATAAGCATCGCGTGCAGCAAGATGAATAATTGCCAGTGCGCGCGCAGTCTTTGTCGGACCGCCATTATCTGCATCACGATTATCACTGAAGTCAAGTGCGACGAGATCGAGTGCCAGCTTATTAATCTTGAGAATATTCATTCAGTTCCTCTTGTTTTTTAGCAACGCCTTTGTTGGCAAATAACTTGAACTATTTGTGGAACAACCCGATCGAGCATTGCATGATTAGCGATTGGTCACAATTACATTGTAGCTTTAAGGCGACAGATTGTATAGTTTTAGTAGTGCTTGTAATAAATGTTTATATGTCAGAAGTCAATATTTCGATCGACTGTGGCACTAAAACAACTGTCATGTAAGATTTCAATAAAGCTCTCCCAGTTAGTTAAAGTGGACATATCTAAGCCGATCTTGCAACTACGATGACTCACTCCAATCTGACTACTACTAACTCTGACGATTCCAACCTTAAATCTAGTCCACAAATTCGATCGGGAGTTTCCCCGTGGCTGTCTAAACTTATCTATCCCCTCGGTCAATATCTAGTGCTACCTGGCTATTTCCGAGAGGTTGAGGTGATCGGTACAGAGTATTTACCGCATACAGGCGCGGTGATTCTCGCACCTACCCATAGATCCAGATGGGATTCGTTACTCATCCCCTCTGTCGTTGGGCCATACGTTACGGGGAGAAGTTCGCACTTTATGGTACGTGCCGATCAAATGAAAGGGATCCAAGGTTGGTTCGTCCGACGATTGGGCGGATTTGCGATCGATACTAATCAGCCAGGCATCGGTAGTATCCGCCATAGTGTCGATCTACTCCATCAAGGGGAAATGCTGACTATCTATCCTGAAGGTAATCCCTTTTATGATGGTACTTTACACCCACTCAAAAAAGGTTTAACTCGCATTGCCATGCAAGCAGTGGCTCTCAAACCAGATTTGGAGCTGAAAATTATCCCGATTAGCCTCAAGTACGAACATCCCGTGCCGAAATTTCGCGATCGAGTCTCAATTCAACTCGGACAACCCCTACAGGTGCAGGACTATCAACAATTTTCTAGTAAAACAGGTGCAGAAAAACTCCATCAAGATCTCACTCGATCGCTCGAACAAATAAATTAAATACTCAATCGTTTGCCCCGATGCTTCAGTGCCACGATCGGCAATAAGTAGCAAGCAAGCGCTATCCTCTAGCCTAATCTCGGACGATCGATCTATACTCGATTTAATTATTTCAGTCCTAGACTGTTAATATATTATTAACCTAGCCCTATCGATCTTATGCCTCTAGATAGCCTGTTCTCGACCCAAGGTATCATGGTGATGCTGCTGGCAGCCTATGCTGGGGCGATGTGGCTGTTTCTGACTAGTGCCCCCAAAGTTTATACTGTGATGGTATCTGACCTCCAAGCAGCACAGGATTTATATGAGGGGTTATTAAGTTTCCCGATCGCCCAAGTGCCATTACACTACTATTACGATTACGAGCAAACGATCGGTAGTGCGGGCATGGATCCGATGTATTTAGCTGCACCGATGGGTAGAACCAGCATTAGGGGCACGAAACCTTCGGATGGGTTATGGTATCAACTTAAGAAAAATACCCAATTGCACGTCATTACTGGTGCCAGTTTGGGCGATAAAAATCGCCACCGCCACGTTTGTTTCGATCGCGATTGTCTCGAACAAATCTTAATGCGGATTCAAACTCGCGGTGTCAAACACAAAATTCGCT
>JBJOOY010000439.1:0-2762 GCA_046051065.1 Cyanobacteriota bacterium | reverse complement strand
AGCTAATTACAAAGTTAAGATCGGCAAGATTAGTTTAATCGATCGAACTTCTCTAGATCCTATCGCTGTTTGTCCTTAATTGTATTTTCCTAACTCATTATTATGGCTAAACCGATCGAACAAGTCGAGCAAGATTTAACTAAACTTAGAATGGTCAGTAGTCAGCTAGGGATAGAATTAACTACTGTTTACAAAAGCTACTTTGCTAGTCTCGCACCGACACTCTCAAAGCAATCAATTCAGGGTTGTTATTATTTATGTACTAATGCTTATCCTGAAGCCTTTTTGAAGTTAAATTACGATAGACGCACTCAGTTGCTCAAAACATTGCAACGGGTAATTAATAATGCAGTTGTTAATTTAGTCGCCCAGATTGAACCAGCTGCGCGAACTAATGATGATGACGATGATGAACCAACAGGAGAGTTAACCGCAATCCCCACGCTACCAACCGATTGGTTTGCAACTCCCACTTCTTTATCAACTTGGCAACAGCAACTAGAGGAAGAGATTAGCCACAGTTTGAAGGAAATTTCTTATAAAATCAACTTACTACTGCAACAAGGACAAATTCTTCCACAGAGTATTCCCAAACCGATATTAGAAGCTAATCCTCAAATCGATCGACAGGGAGGGAGTATAATTAATATCCCTAATTTATTAAGTGTTGCGATCGAACAAGCAGATCCTCTATCAGATCATGAGATCGATCGAGAAGAGGACGATTTGCCTAACATTTTGCAAATTTATAGTCTCTACTTACGACTAACAGAAGTTGAATTTTCTGATGGTGCTGTATTGAGTTACCGTAAGCAGATCAATCAGCTAGTTAATAAAATTGGTACGATCCGGCGTGAATATTTGCAAAAACAACAAGAATTAAAAAGTGCTGAAGCTGAATCCGCGTGGCGCAATAGTTGGTTTGAAGATTAATCTATTATGTAAATTTAAACTAAAATATATATAATTGTCAAATATTTACTTTTTCACTTACTAGCAATGTCCGGCGAACCAGATTGGAACAGAATTCAAAAAGCTTTAGCAGTTGAAGCGCAATATGGTTATACCGATTTAGAGGGACAACAATATCGCTTCGGTGAATTCTTGTGTTTGAGTTTTGGACAACCGCCGACTCAGACGAGCTTTAACGATCGCAATCATTGGCGCAACCTAGCATTTGAGTTTGCTAATTATCACAATCTAACTCTAGCCGATCGAAAGTTATTAATTGCTAGAGCTAGTCAATTTTTGATACTGGCACAACAAATTGAAGTGCAAAAAAACGCAGATCTAACCCCATTTGCAGTAGCAGAAGAGCGCTCGCCGAATCATGTCGTACCAATTAGATCGCCAGAATTAGCTAATCCTAAAAAAGTTATTCCCTCAATTATCCCGATCGCGCAAGAGAGTAATATCGATCTAACACTCGATCGATATCTTAAAGAAATCCCCCAAATTGGTGTGCGTAAAGCTGAGATTATCAGTCGGTTAGGATTATGGACTGTTAAAGATGTTTTATATTACTATCCTCGCGATCATATCGACTATGCCAGACAGGTAAATATCATCGAATTAGAACCAGGGGCAACTGTTACATTAGTTGGAATAATTAGAAAGTTTAACTTTTTTACTAGTCCTAAAAATAAAAAACTCAATGTTTTAGAAATTACCCTCAAAGATGAAACTGGATCTTTAAAAATTAGCCGTTTTTATGCAGGGACGCGTTATAGTAATCGCGGTTGGCAGGAATCCCTCAAACGCAAATATCCTGTCGGAAGTTGGATTGCCGCATCGGGATTAGTCAAGCAGGGTAAATATGGACTTAATTTAGATAACCCCGAATTAGAAGTATTAGCAACTGGAGATGCTAGTATTTCTTCGCTCAAAATCGGGCGGGTGTTACCTGTTTATCCCTTAATTGAAGGAGTTTCAGCAGATATCGTGCGGGAAGCGGTAGTGACGGTGTTACCCGCCGCCGCACAGTTAAAAGATCCCTTGCCTAAAGTGGTGCGAGAACAGTATGGGTTGATGAAACTACCCGTAGCGATTGCAAATATTCATTTTCCTGAAGATAGTGATGCCAAGACAGCCGCACGAAGACGGTTGATTTTTGATGAGTTTTTCTATCTCCAATTAGGCTTTTTGCAACGCCGCCATTTACTGCGTCAGATTCAGACTGAAGCAGTAATTACGCCCACGGGAATATTAATCGATCGATTTAGAGAAATATTACCATTCCAACTTACCACCGCCCAAAAACGGGTAGTCGGCGAAATTTTAGCAGATCTCCAGCAAACTGCACCGATGAATCGGTTAGTACAGGGAGATGTCGGTTCGGGGAAAACTGTAGTGGCGGTGATGGCAATTTTAGCCGCCATTCAATCGGGTTATCAGACAGCACTGATGGCACCGACAGAAGTACTCGCCGAGCAACATTATCGCAAATTAGTCGGCTGGTTTAACTTATTACATCTCCCCGTCGAACTCCTGACTGGTTCGACTAAAGCAGCGAAACGGCGGAAAATTTACAGCGAATTGGAGACAGGAGAACTGTCGATCGCTGTCGGCACCCATGCTTTAATTCAAGATAAAGTAAATTTCCGTAACCTCGGTTTAGTTGTCATCGACGAGCAACATCGTTTCGGCGTATTTCAACGCGCTAAATTGCAGCAAAAAGGGCAACAGCCGCACGTTTTGACCATGACGGCTACTCCTATCCCCCGCACCCTCGCCCTCACCCTCCACGGCGATTTAGACGTGAG
>JBJOOY010000438.1:0-3213 GCA_046051065.1 Cyanobacteriota bacterium | reverse complement strand
ATGATGACCAGGGATCAACCCAGCCTTGTTGTGACATAACATCTGCTAATTTCTCGATCGATTGAGCCTGAAATAGAGTAGCTAGGGGAAGATTTTTGCCCCAAGTTTGTTCGATTTCGGCAAATAGCCGCACGGCAATTAATGAATGACCGCCTAATTCAAAAAAGTTATCTCGAATACCGATCGATTCGATTCCCAATATTTTTTGCCAAATTTGAGCGAGTTGACGTTCTAATTCATTGCGCGGCGCAACAAATGTATTTTCTGATTCTGGCCTGATATAATCTGGTGCAGGTAACGCACGCCGATCGATCTTGCCATTAGGACTTATTGGTAAGGACGATAGCATGACAAACATGGAAGGAACCATATAATTAGGCACCTTTTGGGCGACAAAATCACACAATTCATTATGTGTAGGCGGTGTATTGCCATTAACAACATAATAAGCGACTAATCGTCGATCTCCAGGCAGATCTTCACGTACAGCAACCGTAGTTTGGGAAATCGCTGGATGTTGAGCTAGTAAAGTTTCTATTTCCCCTAATTCAATCCGGAAACCACGGATCTTAACTTGGTCATCGATGCGTCCGAGATATTCAATATTACCATCTTGCAAGTAACGTGCCACATCTCCAGTTTTATAGAGGCGCGATGTATCACCACGCTGATCTCCAAAAGGGTTAGGGATAAATCGTTCGGCAGTCAGATCGGGACGGTTAAAATAACCTCTGGCTAGACAATCACCGCCAATATACAGCTCGCCCGAAGTGCCGATCGGGACTGGTTGCAGATCGGGGCTGAGAATATAGATTTGGGTATTGGCAATCGGCTGACCGATCGATGGTAATGTTGGCCAATTTTCGACTGATTCGCTCAGTGTCAAAGCAGTCACCACATGGCTTTCTGTTGGCCCATAATGATTGTGTAATGTGCAATTGTCAAGTTTGGTGAAAAAACTCTGGATAGCTGGCGTAATTTTCAATTGTTCGCCAGCGGTAATAATATCTCGTAACCCGATCGGGAATAATTCATGACTAACAGCTACCTGTGCTAGCTGTTGTAACGCGACAACGGGTAAAAATAATCGATCGATCTGATGTCGATCGATCTTCTGTAATAAAGCTAACGGATCGAGACGTAATTGTTCGGAAATTAAGACCAATGTACCTCCAGCACACCAAGTAGCAAATATTTCCTGACAAGATACATCAAAACTAATCGGCGCAAATTGGATCGTTTTGGGGCAATCTTGACCCCTGGGCTGTTTGAGTTGCCACGAAATCAGATTGCTAATCGCCCGCTGTGTCATGGCGACACCTTTGGGTGTCCCAGTAGAACCTGAAGTATAAATCACATAACTTAGTCGATCTGGTTCGACAGTAATGTCAAGATTTTCGGAGCTTTGCTGCGCGATCTGTGCCCAGTCGATATCTAAATTGACGATCGATACATGATGCGGAGGTAACTCATTTACACTCTGCTGGCTGGTGAGCAGTACTGCAATCTGCGAGTTTTCTAGCATATGAGCCAATCGCGCTTGCGGATAAGCTGGATCTAGTGGCACATAGGCTCCACCTGCTTTCAGAATGCCCAGTAGTCCGACAACCATTGCTAGCGAACGTTCGATACAGATGCCGACTGGCACATCTGCCTCCACCCCGAGAGTCCTAAGATAGTTTGCTAATTGATTCGATCGATCGTTTAGTTCTTGATAGGTAAGTTGTTGATTTTCAAATACCACAGCTACTGCATCTGGAGTTCGCTGCACCTGCTCCTCAAATAACTGATGGATACATTTAGCTGGATATTCAGTTTGAGTTTGATTCCACTCTAATAACTGTTGTTGCTCTGGCTTCGTTAGTAAGGGCAACTCAGAGATCGGGCAATCTGGATTTGCCACAATCCCTTCGAGCAGATTTTGCATGTGCCCTAACATCCGATTGATCGTCGTTACATCAAACAAATCGGCATTGTAGTCAAATACCGTCCGCAACCCTTCATCTTGCTCTCGAACGACTAAAATTAAATCGTACTTAGTTTGACCGGGATAAACGTAGCCAGTTTGAGGTGCAATCTGCAGATCTGGTAGTTCCACTTTGGTTACACCCCGACCCTCCGACCAAGGTAAATTGAGGGTAAACTTAGTCTGAAATAGTGGCGATCGATCTTGATTTTGTTCTGGTTTAATTTCTTCGACTAATTTTTCAAACGGGATATCTTGATGATTGTAAGCATCTACACAGTCTTGACGCACTCGATCGAGTAACTCGCGGAAAGTTAGCTGCCGTTCTAGTTTAGTTCTCAGAAATAGCGTATTTGAGAAAAATCCCAGCAGTCTCTCTGTTTCGACTTGTCCTCTCGCAGCACTAGCAAAGCTAATCAGCAGATCTTCTTGTCCGGAATAGCGGTGTAGGAACACCTCAAATGCCGCGAGTAACAACATGAATAGGGTCGCTCCACATTGTTGACTCAGTTGTGTCAACGCCTGATTGAGTGACTTTGGCAACATCAGTCCGCGAGAATTACCCAGGTAAGCCTGTGCGCCTTGGGGACGCGGTCGATCGTAAGGTAACTGAATTGTTGACAAACTACCAGATAACTTCTGTCGCCAATAGTTAACCTGAGTCTCTAAGATCTCTCCCTGGAGCCACTGACGTTGCCATACAGAAAAATCAGCATACTGAATCGGCAGGGGATCCAACGGGGAAGGCTGTCCATTGGAAAAGGCCGTATATAGCGAAATTAATTCTTCATAGAAGAGATCGCAGGAAGCGCCATCACAAATAATGCAATGCATATTGCGGATCAGCAGATGATCTCGATCGTCGAATTTTAGCAGCATGAACCGGACGATCGGACCATGCTCTAGATCGAAAGGTTTGCGAGATTCTAGCGCAGATATTCGCCGCGCTTCCTCTTGCCGTTCTGCTGGGGATAGTGCTTTTAAGTCAACAATTGGTAAAGATTTAGGGAAGTCGGGAGCGATCGATTGAACTGGATTTCCATCTACCAGTGGAAAACTCGTCCGCAGCACTTCATGGCGCATGGCAATCTCATGTAAGCTCTCCTCCAACGCCGGAATACTTAAATTCCCAGTCAACCGCACTGTCACAGGAACATTATTTGCACTACTACTTGGTTCGAATTGATGGACGAACCATAACCGCTGTTGCCCAAATGATAACGGTAAATTGCCACGGCGATCGACAG
>JBJOOY010000437.1:0-3159 GCA_046051065.1 Cyanobacteriota bacterium | reverse complement strand
ATATCGCGATCGTCGTGCAGATAAATCCCCCGCCACCTAGCCACCATAAAGTCCTCGCACTAGGAATAAAGCCGAAGATTTGAGACATAAGAAATAGAAATAATAAATTTGAGCCATAAATCATCCCCTATTATCCACTGTTCACTGTCCCCTATTCCCTATTCCCCATCCCGATCGATTTTTGCTTGTGCCCAAGCTGTTTCAGCATCAGCAATTTGACTGAATAAATCGATAGAATGACGGGGTGGTCGTTCTAATAATCGATCGATCTGATATTTGGATCTAATTGCAGCTAATTCGGTGGGAGACAGCCTAGGCTCGTGCCACTCAAAGTCAGAAGCAGTATATACAGGCAGTCTAGAACCGAGTTGTTCGATCGGCATGTCTGGCAACCTTACTAGTAAATATTCGCGCACACGGCGGATTTCTGTAAATCGCTGGTCAATTTCATTGAGAATTCCAGCAAATTGGCTGAGGTGATGGGTCGTAATCGCTACACACACTTCGATATCATTTAAAGGTATACCCAAACGCTCGGCTTTGATTAATAGATCTGCTGGAATCCGATCCAAGGCGGGGAGTGTAATCGCCGCAGAGAGTTCGGCTAAAGCTCGATCGATTTCCGCTACAGTTGTAGCAATAGTTTCGCGAATTGGTTGCTCCGCAGCAGGCATTGCGGCTAATTGTGTCAACCGATCGGTAGCCGATTGTAGCAACTCAATTGCGTTATTTAGGTGACTAGTCATTGGCAAAAGATAAGGTAGAAGATATGCAGATCGATCGAACAAATTGTATAGAGCTGATTCTCCGAGAATTTCCAGACTTTAACGAGCAATGGCGCGGACATTTAGAGTCGTGGAATCCGATTATCGCTCGACCGATCGCGTTAGACATTGCTGAATTTACTGAATTTACCTTAAAAGCGATCGAGACTGGAAATGATGCCCAAATCGATCGACTAGCGGCGACGATCGAACTAATGCTGGTTGAGGGCGATCCGGTGATCGAGTATGTCTTTCGGACAATGTTCCTAGAACAGATCGCCAATCACAGTCATCAAGCTGGATTCCCGATCGAGCGATTTACTAGCAAATTTCAATCCCAAACAGACTGCTACTGGCAAGCTGTAAATATCCGCCACAGCCTTGATGCGACTATCCACCACTAACTGGCGGGATTAACACAATTTCGTCTCGATCGAGCATAATTCGATCGGCATCGACAAATTCTAAATTGATGCCAAATCGCGTCACATCTCGCCATTGTGCTAAACATGGTCGCTCTTGCATCAATCGGTCTAATACTGCCTTGACAGGCGTATTTGGAGGGAACTGATACGTTACTTCCGTTCTGCTCATGGCTTCTTGATAAACGGCAAAGAGTTTGATTGTGACAGTAATGTCTGAATTAGTCGAAATCATATTTACCAGTGGACAGTGAGCAGTGAAGGGTGGACAGTCTGCCTAAAGTAGCTAAGTTTACAGTAGGTATGGTTGCAGAGGCTATTCACAACTATCCTAGACATTTTATCTAACTGCGAGCAAAATCGAGTCGAGCGCGGCATAATAAATACAGTTGTCCAATTTTAGTAAGAGAGAGTTAAAACGTGTCTGTTGAAACCATCGAGCAGCGTTCAACATCCCGTAAGCTTGCGCCTAATTATCGCGTGTTACTCCACAACGATGATTTTAATAGCATGGAACATGTAGTTGAGGTGCTAGTTGCGAACATCCCCAATATGTCGCCCCCTCATGCAATTAATGTGATGATGGAAGCACATCAATACGGGATGGCAATGGTCATTGTCTGCAATCAAGAACATGCCGAACATTACTGTGAAATCTTGAAAAGTAACGGTCTTACTAGTACGATCGAGCCAGCCGAATAAATGTATCGCTAAAAATGCTCAATCTTAGTCACATTAAAAATTATCCAGCACCAGGCAGAATGTTGAGCTTTCTACTGGTGCTGATTCTATTGTGGCTACCAGGATTGGGATTAATATATGGGGTGATGAGTAGTACCCAAAATCTGGAAGATCCAGGCACTAAAAATTTACTCTCAATCCTGACGATGGGATTACTCACGATCGAATTTATCGCTCTGCTCCCGTGGTGGGGAAGAAAAGTATATAATCATCCCAATCTTTTTGCTCGGTATGGTTTAGTGGTTACGCGCCGGAATGGATTGCTATTACCGATCGGACTGGCGATCGGTTTAGGCTTTGCTTTTGCTCTGTTTATCACCCAAGAACGATTTGGCTGGTTGACATGGCGATCGCCTAAATTACCACTGCTGCAATTAATTTTAGAAGGTTCCGCAGCATCTTTAGGCGTAGGTTTAGCAGAAGAACTGTTTTTTAGAGGATGGATGTTGGATGAATTGGAACGAGATTATTCACCCCCAATCGCGCTAACAGTTGATGCTTTTTTATATGCATTTTTACATTTTCTCAAACCAATTGCAGTTGTGCTTAAATCCTTGCCCGAATTTCCAGGATTATGTTTATTAGCAACAGTAACGATCGTTGCCAAACGCCAAAATGGAAATTTACTCGGGATGTCGATCGGTCTTCATGCTGGTTTAATTTGGGCTTACTATATCGTTAATGTCGGTAATATGGTTACATATACCGATCGAGTGCCTGACTGGATCACAGGGATTAATGGTAACCCGATCTCTGGCATCCATGGCATAATTTTCTTAACTATTTTAATAATCGGGCTCACTAAGTTTCTGCCAAAGATAAATATTAAAGTTTGATCGATTTTTTGTGCTGGCTCGAACCCGCAGCTAGTATCATCTGGCAATTATTGCTAATTACTTTCATTTAGTTCAAATTATAACTATAATAACTAATTAGTAAAATTTATTGCTAATTGCTGCCGGATTGATGCCTAATTTCGATCGAATCACGCATAACCCACTCCTCCAACGTCGTCAGTTACTCAAATACGGTTTGGCAGGAATGGGACTAACCACCGCTGCATTAACCTGGGCTAGACTCAGCGATCCCCACCCTACAGCTAAAATTCCCCCAATTCCTACTAAAAGTCCGATGATGGGTAATACTTTCAGCCCGATGCAAACTTTGCGGGATTTCGATCGAGGTACGGTGACGCAGGAAAATGGGCGGACGGTAAGGGAATTTAAATTGGT
>JBJOOY010000436.1:0-3821 GCA_046051065.1 Cyanobacteriota bacterium | reverse complement strand
AAGCCATCGCCATCTTCGAGGGAAATAGCAATTAAGCCATTGGCGCGAACGCTGGCAAATGCTGTCAGAGCGGTCTTTTTAATGAAACCCTTCTGAGTGAGCATGATCAGGTATTCATCATCGCTAAATTCGCTCACAGGTACCACTGAGGTAATCTTTTCCTCGCGGGGGATGGGCAACATTTGGACGATCGGAATCCCGCGCGCGGTACGTGATGCAGTGGGAATTTGATAGGCTTTGCTCGTATAAACCACACCTCGATCGCTAAATAGGAGGATCGTATCGTGATCGCAGCAGGTGAGGAAATGCTCGATCGCATCTTCTTCTTTCATCCCCGTACCCTTTTTACCTCGCGTGGCGCGGCTTTGAGTTTCAAAGGTGCTGACGGGCATCCGTTTGATATAACCCTGCTCGGTGACGAGAATTAAGGATTTCTCGTTAGCAATTAAGTCGGTATCTTCAAGATCTCCTTCCCCATTCTCGATCAGGGTGCGACGGGGTGTGGCGAAGGTATTCTTAATATCACCGATTTCGGTACGAATAATATCGAGAATCCGCTCCCGCCGAGCGAGAATATCTTTAAGATCGGTAATTTTAATGGTTAGTTCTTCATGTTCGAGGCGAATTTTATCAGCTTCTAAAGCAGTTAACCGCCGCAATTGCATTTGCAGGATCGCATCGGATTGGAATTCGGAGAGTTGGAATCTTTCGATCATCTCCTGTTTAGCTGTGGCTGAATCCGCTGCACCCCGAATCATGCGAATTACCGCATCCAAGTTAGCCAAAGCGATTAGTAAACCTTCTAATAGGTGATCGCGTTCTTCAGCTTTCCTCAGTTCGTAACGAGTACGGCGTGTAATCGATTCGATCCGGAAGTCGAGGAAGACAGTGAGGAATTTTTTGAGGGTGAGGAGTTGAGGTTCGCCATTCACCAACGCCAACATATTGCAACCGAAGTTAGTTTGGATCGGCGTTTGCTTGTAGAGGTTATTCAAAACCACGCGGGGATAGGCATCCCGCTTGAGTTCGATCACGATCCGCATCCCATCTCGATCGCTTTCATCCCGAATATCGGAAATTCCCTCTAGTTTATGGTCGTTAACCATTTCGGCGATCCGTTCGATTAACGCTGCTTTATTGGTTTGGAAGGGCAATTCGGTAATGATAATCGCTTCTCGATCGGGTCTACCCTTATATTCGAGCGTTTCAATATTTGCCACACCGCGCATGACGATCGAACCGCGTCCAGTCGTGTAAGCTTCTTTAATCGGTGCTGTCCCTAAAATCTGCGCTCCCGTGGGAAAATCAGGCCCAGGAATATATTTCATCAATTCGAGATCGGTAAGATCCGGATTCTCGATCAGGGCGATGACTCCATTAATCAACTCACCTAAATTATGTGGCGGGATATTTGTCGCCATGCCCACGGCAATCCCCGACGAGCCATTGAGTAATAGCTGGGGAATTCTAGCTGGGAGTACGGTCGGTTCTTGTTGGGAGCCATCGAAGTTATCGGCGAAGTCAACGGTTTCGGCTTCGATATCCCGCAGCACTGCATCCATCGTCAAGGCTTGGAGCCGACACTCGGTATACCGCATCGCCGCTGGCGGATCGTTATCTACCGAGCCGAAGTTACCATGTCCGTTAATCAACGGATTGCGCATCGAAAAATCTTGAGCCATCCGCACCAGGGCATCATATACCGCTGTATCACCGTGGGGATGGTATTTACCGAGAACTTCCCCGACTACCCGGGCACATTTCCTAAACGGTCGATCGGCTGTCAAACCTAATTCGTGCATCGCGTACAGGATCCGGCGGTGGACTGGTTTGAGTCCATCTCTCGCGTCGGGAAGTGCCCTGCCAACGATTACGCTCATGGCGTATTCTAGGTAAGAGCGAGACATCTCATTTCGTAGATCTGTAGGGACGATCCGCTCTTGGGAAGTAGTCATGGAATGCTCCGTTCAGCTTGATAATTGTACCGCTCGCACAGCGTCTCATCAACGAGAATCGCTAGTTCAATTTTATCACATTTCAGGGGGTCTGGTGCTGCTCGATCGGACACTCAGCCGCTCTAGAAATATATCTGAACATATCTGTCAAATATTCCGAAACTGCCTAGTTAATATCTGATGACAACTAATCTCCAGACATGCTCGATCTGAAACATATTATTGATAATTTATGTTGATAATTTCTTTTGTAAAAATAGCGCTTCACCCAGATGCGGATCGAGTTGAAATCCGACAAATCCAAAGTTAGTATAGGCAGATTTGGCAATTTTATTGCCAGCTAAAACTTCTAATGTTAACTTACAACAGCCTATCTCTCTGGCAATTTGTTCGGCTCGATCGAACATCATTCTCGATACACCTCGTCCGCGATCTTCTGGTTTGACGATCGCATCATGAATATTTAGTAATGGCTGACAGGCAAATGTCGAAAATCCTTCGATACAAATCAGCATCCCGATCGGGTTTTCATGTTCGATCGCCAAGATAACATGCACATCCGATCGAGCCGCTAAAGTTGCTGCTAAATTTTCTTTGACAAAATCTGATAGCTCTTGCCCACCGCCCATTGGATCGAGTGCATAAATATTTAGCAATTCTACTAATGCGATCGCGTGGTTAGGTTTTGATAAATCTGCAATTACGATCTCAAACATGCTGGATTCAATTGTCATAAAACTCTAATGGATCGAACTGCGGCTTTACTCACACTTAATCTGCTGGTATCTGGCAATTATAGCTCGTCTAGACAGGATGTATGGATGACGATCGGAATCGATTAAGATGAAACTTCTTTTAGTAAGTGGTCATAGAGTAAACAAGTGATCCTATATCCGAGCGTCATGGCAGATCGTACCCCTGCCATATGGCGATCCTTATTTGTCCCTTTAGTCTCTTTCCACCGCGTCCGAAGTCGATCGACAGTTAGGGCGGGTGTAGGGTTTGATAACGCCCGTTCGTCGATCGCGTTGACTAACCAACTATCAGCCATTTTCTCAGGTAGAACATTAGTCGTAATCCAGCAGTAGAGCATCTTTCGCGCGAATGACGAACCAGAATATATTAATGATGTGCTTCCACCGGACTCTATCAACCGCTTACCCATCCCTAGCGATAGCTGGAATCCCGCCAAAGAACTATTTTTTTTGTGTTTCCCCCGATCGTCCTCATAGCGATCGATATAAGGAACTCCAAATTTCAAAAATTTCTCGAACGGATAAATATTGCTTAGAATAGTAGCTTGCATTACATAGCCAAGCCCAAATAGCTCTAAGGTTTCCCGATATCGATCGAACGCCGGATCGAGTAACGATTGACATAAATCGGCTTTTAATCTGACTTCCCGCATCTGATTCCCGGCGATCGCGGCGGCGTGGTCGCGGGTGTATTGAGTGATATCGATCGATAATTCTGTCGCGATCGATGATTCGCGCTCGTTCTCAATTCGCTTGTAACTGTGGATGCCAGCCAGCCAGCCGATCCACGGAGTGAAGCCATTGGACTGTCTGGCATTTGTAATCGCTCGATCGGCAATTTCTGGAAACTCGTATTTGAGTCGCTGGCGGATTTGTTGGATCAGAATTTTAGTCGTCGATTCGAGTGATTTTATCTCTAACAGTCTGTCATTCACCTCGGCGATCGCCCCCGTCCGCCAATACAGCCAGCTATTGCGGGAATTAAAGATCGGATCGAAGTAACTCACAGCTAGACAAAATGCATCGGTGCGATCGTCTTTGTCCTTAAATCCATACGCACGGCGATTATGAGCTAAATCGCCGTGTCCGATCCACTTCACCTTTATGCTCA
>JBJOOY010000435.1:0-3795 GCA_046051065.1 Cyanobacteriota bacterium | reverse complement strand
GCGATCGAAGCTGTCTGGTATCTTACTCAAGATAGTACCCACTTTGACAATAATTTTAACTCGATCGATACCTTAAATTCCGCTGCCAATACCTTATCTCAACCTGTGATCACAGTTGTTGATACCATTCGCGAGTTGGACAAGCTCCGCGCCGATGGCTTGATCTCAGAATACGAATTCGAGCAAAAACGCCGTCAGTGGCTGGATCGGGTGTAGGGAATAGTGGCTAATGACTACCTGAAAAACCTCGATTGACTGGATAAAATTTTTTGTGTGTTCGTTAGTTTCTAGAACTTAGTTATTTTGTCTAAATACCCGCTTGGTATCAGAATCGAACAAACTCCAAATCCCTAGAGTGCCAGAGAAGAAGAAAATAATACTCGCTACATAAGCGATCGAGACGAATAAAGCCAACCACCACGACCAAATTTTAGTCTGACGGAGATGAAAAATCAAGACTTCGATCAGCATCCCCACCCCAAAAATCCCCACTCCTACCCATAAGCTACTCAACATCGAAGCTAAATTAGCTGGAGATAATTTCCCTAATGTGACGGTATTTAAAATTCCATAGGGATTGCGGAGAATTAAAATTAGAAAAATATATAGATAGATAACTAAACTGATATTTCCATCGAAACGTTGCAGTCGATTCCAAGCAATAATAATGCCAACTATGCCTAAAATGGCGATCGCCTCAAACCAAAAATATAGATTAGGTTGAGGGGTGGAAATACTACCGCTATTAAATATAAACATCAACACTAATAGACTAATCGGTACAGAGCGTAAACTCCAGATGGTGACCATTAGAGAAGTAGGAGTTGCCATATTTGTCACCAAAGATCGAGCTAAGTATGCGATTTGAAAGTTAAACTAAATCCAGTCAGAGTCGATTTGGATTAGCGATCGAGATATTTATTTATATAGTAGAAATTTGATCGAGAGATAACAGCGATCTTAATTACAATTTATCGATAAAATAAATTAACACCACCTATTTGCTATCATAACAAAACTCGCTCAAATACAATCGGTCAAACTACTGACACGATCGATTAGAATCGATCGCCATCTTAAACCGGACAAGTTTTGCTACAGTTGAGATAGAGAATACCGCAAGGGCATAGGAACGCAATACAATGGCAGGTAAACTTTTACTGGTAGATGATGAGCCAGGATTGCGCGAAGCAGTCCAAGCTTATCTCGAAGATAGCGGATATATCGTCCAAGTGGCAGCTAGTGCCAAGGATGCTTGGGAACTGTTGCAGCAACAGTTACCCGATTTAGTGATCTCTGATGTGATGATGCCCCAGGTAGATGGCTATCAGTTTCTCAAGCAGATGCGCGAAGACGAGCGGTTTAAGGCAACACCTGTGATTTTCTTGACAGCACGGGGAATGAAAGCAGATCGAATTTCTGGCTATCAAGCTGGGTGCGATGCCTATTTATCTAAACCGTTCGATCCGGAAGAGTTAATTGCGATCGTCCAAAACCTGCTAGAGCGGCGAACTGTAGCGGTAGCTGCCTCCCAAAATCCCGAAATGGAGGGGATCGCCAAGCAAATTGCGGCTGAATTGCGAGGTATCCTCAATCCTACTAGCGGTATCATCAAAACTCCGCCACCAATTCGGATCGATCTTACTCCCCGCGAGCAAAGTGTCCTAGACTTAGTCGCGGCTGGCTTGATGAATAAGGAAATTGCCAAACAACTCGATACTAGCGTCCGCAATGTCGAAAAGTATGTCAGTCGTCTGTTTGGTAAAACAGGTACAAATAGCCGCACGGAATTAGTTCGTTATGCACTCGAACATGGATTGACTAATTAGTAACTTACTAGTTCGCTATTCCTAATTCGCTTCATCTTCTAAATTCGATTTAATTGGTGTCCCATCAATTGGGTCATTTTTAGCTGGCGTTACTTCAATTGGGTGATTTAGGTGATTTTGTGCTGAGGGTTCAGCTTTGCTTGCTGGTAGTCGATCTTTCTGGGCTGGTAGATCTGTCTTGGCGATGGCGGGTGGGGCGGGTGGCGAACTAGGTGGTTTGGTTGTCTCTGTTGGCGGTTGAGATGTAATGGATTGGGGTGGTTGAGATTCTGGTGATTTTGCTGGAGACGTTTTGACTTCTAGTTTAATCCAGGCTTCATTGTCATTTTCCCCAGTAGGCTCGATAACTACTTTTGGTAGTGGAGCTGATTGTTGATGCTGCGATACATCGATCTCTACGCTGTTTGCACGCTGTTTGGCGATCGCTGTTTGTGCTCGTTTGAGATGAATAGCTGATGAAGTTGAATTTGGATTTGTCGATCGATCTGATGATGCTTTAGGCTCAATTTGTTTAACTGTGGTAGAATTCGCTTCGCCAGCGGCGACATTGCGCGACTTGTTTGAGCCAAGCTTTGTTTGAAGTTGAGTTGGATTAGGGATGGGTGTTTGTCGCTCGACTGGGATCAGTTGGCGGCGCAATTTAAGAATTTGCCACGCAAACCAGCCGATTAGAGCCACACTGGCTATTTGTCCGACTAAAATACCTCCGGTGACCTCATGGGCATAAATCCACAGCGTGAGGGCATAAAAGCAGCCTACTCCACTCCAGATAAAATCTTGTTTGCGATGGAGTTCAGGAAAGAAGAAGGCGGCGATATACAAGCCGACGCTACCCGTACCAATGAAGACAGCTAAAATGTATGCCAGCATTTTTTTAGAACTCTCCTGTAAGCCAATTTCTGTGAATTATAGCAGTTCCAATTCTTGCGAGATGCATTATTTCGATCGTGAAAACTCATCAGAATGACTGTGGTACGGACTTACATCAGTTAAAAGTAAAACCTTACTTTCATGCTAGCACGATCTCTGAGGTATAGTATCCTGAGAACAGACAACGGCTAATTAGGGAAGCAAAAGGGATGAAAGCGCAGGTATTTCGTGGAGTCAATCGCCTCAGTTATGAGGATGTTCCAGTCCCAGAATTAGCCGCAGACGAAGTATTAGTTAAGGTTAAAGTGGTCGGTTTGTGTCAGTCAGATATCAAAAAGATCCTCTACCCTTTATATGAACCACCAAGAATCTTCGGACACGAAACGGCGGGAGTGATCAGTCAGGTTGGTGCTGATGTAACAGATTGGCAAGTCGGACAGCGAGTGGTAGTGATGCACCATATCCCCTGTATGCACTGTAAATACTGTCTCCACGAAAATTATTCAATGTGCGATGTGTATAAAAATGTCACCACTACTGCTGGATTTGCACCTAGTGGTGGTGGATTTGCTGAATATGTTAAAGTGCCAGGACATATCGTGCGCAATGACGGCTTAATTCAGATTCCCGATCGAGTGACTGACGAACAAGCGAGTTTTGTCGAGCCAACTAATTGCTGTCTGAAAGCTGTTAAAAAAGCGAATATTCAAGCTGGCGATACGGTTTTAATTACTGGTGCTGGCCCGATCGGGTTAATGTTTATTATGTTAGTTAAACATTTTGGGGCGCGAGCGATTTCGACTGACTTGATTCCGGCTAGAGTTGAGAAGGCGGTAGCTGTCGGTGCAGAGGCTGCTTTCGATGCCCGAGATCCCGAATTAACTAGCAAGATTCAGGCTTTAACTGATGGAATGGGGGTAGATACAGCCATCCTCGCAGTACCGAGCGACAAAGCATTTTTCCAAGCCTTAGACTGTACGCGCAAGGGTGGGAAGATTCTCTTCTTTGCGGAGTTTCCCGACGAGTTAGCGATTCCGATTAATCCTAATGTCTTATATCGCCGCGAAATCGATTTGATGGGTAGTTATAGTTCTTC
>JBJOOY010000434.1:0-2938 GCA_046051065.1 Cyanobacteriota bacterium | reverse complement strand
CCAGTTCTAGTTGTTGGGGATTAACTTTGAACTGGAGAATGCGAGTTGTCAGACCTCGCTGTTCTAACATATCTACATTCAACCGTTCGCTGAGTCCAGTGGTCAAGCCCATGATAATAAATGGTGGCACTGGTGTGCCATCAACGGTTGCAGTAGGTTGCAGCAATTGAAATTTTCTACCACGGTCGATTCTCACACCAGTTTCAAAATCGATCGCTAGTGTTTCGCCAGAACCAGGATCTTTTAACTGTGCTTTAATGCCCAGTCGATCTTGACCGACAAATCTGATTTGAGGATTGGTAACTTGATAATTTTTGTTCAGAGAACTAGCCGCAGCACCGCCGAGAGTACTAGTAGTAATTTTCTGGAGTCTGGCGATCCCATCAGGAGATTTTAAGAAATTATTTAGATCTGCTTCATTAAACTTAAACTTTACTGCCGCCTGAATCGGTTTTTGAAGAGACGATGCACTTGGGTTATTCCCATCTGCTTGGATCTGGTTCAACTTGACCGCAATTGGGTCGGTTTCGACATCTAAAGTATCGATCCGGAGATCTTTAGTCAGCCATAAACCGCGTCCGGCAATTCTGACTTTATCGATCTTGCCGTTAATGACCTGATAACTGGGTGCATTATCAGCTCTAACTTCTAGTTGCTCAGCGTGATCTATGCGCGATAGTAAGGCAGATACTACGCTTTTGTCAACCACAACTCCGCTAAAGGAAAATAAGGTGGTGATACCGGATAGGAGGATGGCAATTAGTTCCATTTGGATGGGATGCGGAGGGCGCAGAGAGAGAGGGAGTACGCACAGAGAGGGTTGGAGGGAGGTAGAGCACACTGTCCACTGTTCATTGTTCACTAATTGCCGTAGCAATCAACTGTTGAATAGTTGCTCCAACTGTTTCGACGGGAATATCTTGAGATTGTTTCGTCGCACGTTGAACAACCTCTACTTTACCATCTTGGAGCGATCGGCCAGTGACGATGCGGTAGGGAATACCGATCAAGTCAGCGTCTTTAAATTTGACTCCAGCACGTTCGTCACGATCGTCGAGGATAGTTTCGACCCCTAATTGATTTAACTCGGTGTAGAGCCGCTGGGCTGTTTCCATTTGCTGGGTATCGGCGATATTGGGGACACAGATAATCGCATGATAAGGTGCGATCGCCACGGGCCAAATGATGCCATCTTTATCGTAGGCTTGCTCTACTGCGGCTTGAGCTAGTCGGGATACTCCTAACCCATAACAACCCATTACCAGGGGCTGTTCTTCGCCTTGCTCGTTGGTAAAAGTGGCACCCATCGCCTGAGAGTATTTAGTTCCCAATTGAAAAATGTGGCCGACTTCGATGCCGCGCGCGGTTTGGAGGGTTTGAGTGGGATCGTGGATGGCGCGATCTCCGACTTTGGCGGTTTGAATATCTACCGTTAGTGTGTGCGTGGGAAACTGTCGATCCCAGTTAGCTCCAACTACATGCTGTCCGGTGTGGTTGCTCCCAGTGATAAAGTTGGTCAAGCTTGCCGCTGTTCGATCGACTAAGCGGATAAATTGGGGCTGGATGTCTTGAGTAGACTTGATATAATCGTCACCTAAATCGGGGCCGATGTAACCTAATGGTAATGGTTTGGCTGCCCATTTGGCAATTGCTTCACCATCTGGTACTGCTAGGGCGATCGCCGTAGTTGCTCCATAATTTGGCGCTAATTTGACTAATTCGTTATTTAATTTAACCTGATTGACATCTCGATCGCCCCGAATACTGATTAAGACTAAAACTGTCGTGCCATTATCATAAACAACTTGCTGGAGGACATTTTTGACGATCGAGGTAATATCACACTGAAAAAATTTTACTAGTTTATTAATCGAGGTCGTCCCTGGCGTATCCTTAACTTCATAACTAGTAAATGGTGATGCTACAGCATCGGGAGCCAGCGATACTGCTTTCTCAACATTGGCGGCATACTTACCATCCTCCGTGTACATCACATCATCCTCTCCTGCCGCCGCCAGCACCATAAACTCCTGGGAACCGGAACCGCCAATCGCCCCAGAATCTGCATCTACAGCCCGAAATTTCAGACCGCATCGCTGCAACATCTGCGAATAAGACTGATGCATTTGAGCATAGGTAACTTTAAGACTTTCGACATCGGGATGGAAAGAATAACCATCTTTCATAATAAATTCTCGCCCGCGCATCAACCCAAACCGCGGCCGAATCTCATCGCGGAATTTGCTCTGAATTTGATACAAATGCTGGGGCAGTTGGCGATAAGATTTAATCAGATCTCTAGCTACAGCAGTGATAACTTCTTCATGAGTAGGGCCTAATGCCACTTGCCGCTTTTGCCGATCAGTAAAAGCAAACATAATCCCCTCAGCTTGAGTATAAGTATCCCACCGTCCCGATTGCTGCCAGAGTTCAGCGGGTTGTAATTGAGGTAACAGGCATTCTTGCGCGCCAGTAGCGTCCATCTCCTCTTTAACGATCTGCCGTACCTTATTCAATACCCGCAACATTAGTGGTAGATAAGCATATAAGCCACTCCCCACCCGGCGAATGTATCCCGCGCGGAGAAGAAGTTTGTGACTGGGAATTTCGGCTTCGGCTGGTTCTTCCCGGAGAGTGACAAATAAGCTTTGAGACAGGCGCATTGCGATTTTACTGGTATGGGGTTTACTCGTTAGCGTAGCTACTCTGACCGATCGATCTGGCTAACGTCAGAATAGGTGGCGAACAGAGTTGCTCACCACCCACCTCCATATAATAGTAAATCAAATTTTGAATTTATATTTATCGATCGTCTTCTTTATTGATATCACCTTCAAAAGGTTGTACGCCCACAGCAGGATATTTATTTCGATCGAGTCCAAATATTCTTGCTGCTGCATCGGAGAAATACCCGATGAATCGATCTAGCATGGTGGCA
>JBJOOY010000433.1:0-2640 GCA_046051065.1 Cyanobacteriota bacterium | reverse complement strand
CCTCATAAGCTGATTCCAATAAACCAGCCCCCAAAACAGTATGCACCTTCATCGCACACCCAATAATTCTTCCCGTCAAATCCTCGTTACTCATCAATAACTTCCTCTGTGTACCTCCGTGAACCCTCCGTGTACCTCTGTGTTAAATACACACCCGAACGTAGCCAGGAACTCTAATAGTGATTCCCCACCCGCCGATGATGCACCGCAGTCAACCCATCATCCTTTGCCACCCGTCCAGTTTCCACCGTCGCATACACCACATGATGATCGTGACAAGCCATCCGACTCACCACTTCACACTCGATATATGCCAACGCATCCTGTAAAATCGGGCTATCATTAGCCGCTGCCTGCGTTTTTACACCCTCAAATCTGTCCGCACCAGGTGCAAATCGTTTTAAGAAATGCCGCATTAAAGTTTGATAATTACCCTCTTCGAGCATATTGAGCACGAATTTATCACCCACTTGCATCAGAGAATCGATCGCCCGATCGTTCGATACAGCGATCGTCAATCCCAAGGGTTCAAAGCTTGCCTGTGTTACCCAGGAGGCTAACATTGCACTACTAAAATCGCCCTTCTTGGCAGTGATGATATAAAGTCCACCACTAATCCGTCCCAAGGCTTTATCTAAGTCAGAATCCAAGGATTTCATCTGCTTGATGGCTTGATCTTTGGTCAGGAATTGTCCTAAGTCGGTTCCGGCTTCTTCACACTGTTGATAAATCGCTTCTGAGGGGGCTTCCTTGACGCGGATCGGGGGGAAAGCTACGCTCGCGCCGATTTCGCGGAATTTGCTCAAGAGGGGGTCTACAGGCTCGTCATCGCCGCCATAAGATTCAAATAAACCGATCGATTGTTTTCCTTTAGCTGCGACTAGAATAGTCCCGATCGCGGCTTGGGCTAGAGCTGAAATATTCCCATGTCCTGGCGGCATTCCGATCGCAATCCCCGTACTCCGTCCGACTAATTCTTGCACTTCTTGGGGGTCGGCAGATGTGAGATCCATCATTTCGACGGCGACACCTGTTTTGGTAATCCCCCGTGCGAGGGCTTGAGAAAGCCTGTCGCTATAACCATAGTCGGCAACGTAGAAGACGGCTACAGTCGCCTCTGCCTTAGCTTTGAGTTGCGACCAGTCTTGATACCGTTGGACGAGTTCGCCAACGTTATAGCGCAATAGCGGGCCGTGTCCAGTGGCAATCATCCCGACAGTGGGAAGTTCGCCCATCCGTTTGAGGGCAGATAATACCGATCGAGCGTTGGGTGCCATCAAGCACTCATAATAGAACCGATAGTCTGGTTCGATTTTGCTCAAGTCTTCATCGAAGATGCTGTCGGAGCAGTAGTGCATCCCAAATGCATCGCAAGTATACAGGATTTGGGTGGCTCGATCGAAACTGAAGATCGTATCTGGCCAATGTAGGTTCGGCGCGATCACGAATTCAATTTCGTGTCCTTTACCTAAATCTAAGACATCGCCATTTTTGACGATCTGTTTGGTAAAGGGTTGGTGGACGAAGTTTTCCAGGAATTGAATCGCTACTTTACTACCCACGACGGTAACATTGGGGGCAAGAGCTAAGATATCTCGCACTAAACCACTATGATCGGGTTCGGTATGGCTGATAATCAAATAATCGATCTGGCTGGGATCGATTTGTCCCTTCAGGGTATCTAGATATAACTGGCGGAATTTCTCGTGGGAGGTATCTACGAGGGCGAGTTTATCGCCACGAATGATAAAAGAGTTATAGGTGGTGCCATTTTGTAGACCAAATTCAATGTCAAATCGATCTCGTTCCCAGTCTAGCGATCGGATTGTTGTAGTATTAGTGGCAATCTTCTGAGTCTGGATGGTCAAGCGTTTCTGGATCTTATCGGTTAGTACTACCATAATTATTCACCACTGCCTGCTTAATTCAATCGGTACTGTTAACTATTGTGACACGATCTCTTCAGAAGGCTCGATTGAAAATCCTATCAGTTGGTTAAGTAGGATTAATCAGATCGAGAATTTATCAGTTTATCTAGGATTTGGACATCAGATGGCTCCCTGACTCCATAAATTTGTCCGGACTATTGCTTACTCAGCACTCGGATCTGCTGGCTCTGGTTTCAATAATGGGAAGGCAATCGCGTCGCGAATGCTGGCACAATCACATAAGAGCATCACCAATCGATCGATCCCAATCCCCAATCCGCCCGTTGGGGGCATCCCATATTCTAGTGCCGTGAGGAAGTCTTCATCCACATCGTGGGCTTCTACATCCCCGCCAGCTTTCCGCGCCGCTTGCGCTTCGAGGCGTTCCCGTTGATCGACAGGATCGGTTAATTCTGAGAAACTATTGGCTAATTCACGCCCGACGGCAAATAATTCAAACCGTTCGACGAGTCCTGATTTCGATCGATGTGGTTTAGCTAGTGGCGAGATTTCGACAGGATAATCGAGGACGAAAGTGGGCTGAATTAGGGTAGTTTCGCACTTTTGCTCGAATACCTCATTCAAGAGTTTGCCGATCGATTGAATGTCATTACAGCCACCAATCCCAGCAGCTTTGACAGCCGATAGAGCCGTTGCTAAAGAGTCAAAAGTACTAAAATCTAAACCCGTTACTTCCTTGACGATATCATTC
>JBJOOY010000432.1:0-5865 GCA_046051065.1 Cyanobacteriota bacterium | reverse complement strand
TTGGATTTAAGTTTGGGCCATTCGAGACTTTGTTTGGAGAGTTAAATTGAGGATTTAGGGGTGGTAATTTCTCAGGGGTAGATCGAGCAATTTTGTTAACAGTTGGATTTAATTTGGGTGCAATCGAGTCTTGCTTTGGAGTTTGAATCGGCGGATTAGGGGTTGGTATTTTATTCAGGGTAGATCGATCGATGTTATTGGTAATTGGATTTAAGTTTGGGCCGAGTGAAACTCTCCCTGGATTAATCGGTGGTGAATTTTGAAGGGGTAATTGACTATTATAACTAAGTGATTTACCTAGTGGTTCGATCGTCTGAGCTAATTTAGCTTGTTGCTCTAATTGTTCTGCTGAAGAAACAAGTTTACCCAATCCATTTACTAAATTTTTAACATTACTTCTGAACTCAGGATTGCCAGTCAAATCGTCTAGATCTGCTGTAATTTTTTGCGTGTTTTGGAAAGTCGATCGAGCCGAATCCAAGGTCTGCTGTAAGATTGTTAAGGTTTGGGGATTGTTAAGGTTTGCTGAAATATTTTTGAGATTCAAGGAGGTTTGATTGGCATTACTCAAGACTCCTTCCAGATCTTTAGCCAATTTATCTGTATTAACTTTCGAGATTGTGGTGTTGAGTTTAACGATCGAGGGATTAATTGCATTAACTGTTTTGCGCAAATCGGTACTTAGTAGATCGAAATTCTTTAAAGAACTATTAAAAGTTTTGCGATTTTCAGATACCAACCCATTCACGGAAATTGCTAATTTTTTATATTCAGCCGCAGTTGAATTCAATTGGTCGGCAGTTTTACCAAATTTGCTACTAGTTTGTCCGAGCGATGCCGTCAGCACATCAGCTTTAACAGATATATTATTTAAACCCGACTCCACAGTTTTAGGTAACTTAGAAAAATCGGTACTTAATTTGTTCACACTTCTACTCAGTCGCGAGACATCGTCTGCGGCTGTACCTGCTTTAATTAGCGCATTATTTAGATTTCTGACAACTTCTGGATTATTATATAAATCGACCAACTTGGTCGCTCGGCGGAGTAATTCATTAAAATTCGATCCGATTTGACCATCTACTCTGGCATTGTTACAAAGAATAATCTTAGGATCGCAGTTGCTATCTACTGCTTTAGCCAGTGCACTAGTATCGAGCGCTTTTGTAGTGTTTGGGGTGATTTCCATTACGGGTTCGCCAATCAACCCAGTTTGACTAATTTCTACCACCACATCTTTGGGAATGATTAGACTGGGATCGTCCATTTGCAGCACCACTTCAACCCCGTTCGCTCCAGGCGCAATTTTAGCGATTTTTCCGACTCTAATTCCCCGAAATCTGACGACACCACCCGGCTGAATACCTGGTGCTTGGTCGAATTTAGCAATAATATTATAACTCTGGCTGCCAGGAGCTAATCCTTTAAGCCATAGAAAAATCGCACCGAATACTCCCAATCCAGCTAGTAGCATTAATCCAACCGAACCTTCCCTAACTGCGCGTGATTGCATCTTGACTTATTGCTCCTATGACTGTACTCGTGCGATGGAATAATATTTGGTATTAATAGAAGTCTGTGAGTATCGATCTCCATATTACCGCGTTGGAATCTTAATTATTCTCGGTTGGTAGTAAGTTACGCTTGACTTGGACATTTTAATTTATATGTTTTATCTATCTGAAAGGGTGAATAATTGCTATTAAAATTGTACTACAATTCTTCTGGTCGAAGGTCTGACAAATCGTGGCTCATCAGTACGATCTTACCAATTCAACAGATGCTTGTACTCAGCCAAATCTCAGATTTAGCCATCACTCACCACACTCCTGTTTTGTGCTGCTGTTGGAATGGTAGTCAAAATCGATCGAGAGTGAGTCGCTGTATTATTGAAGGACATTAGATGAATAAATGGTGGCGATTCGATCGAGTTAGGGCGATTGTCGATCTAGTAAAATGGCTGTCGATCGGTTGTGTGGTAGGTATCCTGACTGGGACAGCTTCGGCAATTCTCCTCGCGGCATTAGAATGGGCAACAACATGGCGAGAATCGCATTTATGGATAATTTGGCTGTTGCCCCTAGGTGGGCTGTTGAGTGGGCTAATTTACCACTATCTGGGTAGTAGTGTCGAAGCAGGTAACAATCTCCTGCTAGAAGAAATTCACAATCCGCGCGCGACGCTCCCTGTGCGGATGGCACCCTTAGTATTGATCGGGACGACGATCTCACATTTATTTGGCGGTTCGGCGGGTAGGGAGGGAACGGCATTACAGATGGGCGCAGCTCTGGCTGATGCTGTTGCAGAGGTGTTCAACCGCCACAGATCGACTCAACTGCTGCGGCTCCAGGGTGCCGAACGACGGATTTTATTAATGGCGGGTATTAGTGGGGGATTTGCCTCGGTCTTTGGTACGCCGTTAGCTGGAATGTTATTTGGGTTAGAGGTATTAGCCTTTGGCAAGTTTCGGTATGAGGGGTTATTTGCTTGTGCGATCGCGGCGCTCGTTGGCGATCGAGTTACATTAGCATGGGGATTACATCACACAGTTTATCGAATTCCCTTTGTTCCACCGCTCACTCTCCAGGGTTTACTAGCGGCGATTGTTGCGGGCATCTGCTTTGGGCTGGCAGCAACGATATTTACCGCACTGACAGATCGAATTACTACTTATTTCAAAACTAAGATTAGCTACCCACCATTCCGTCCGCTGGTTGGCGGGGGATTAATCGCGATCGCGATTGCGATCGTTGGTACTACTAAATATATCGGTTTGGGTATCCCGACGATCGTCAGTGCATTTGAGGTCCAACTACCCCCGTGGGATTTTGCTGCCAAAATTGGTTTGACTGCCCTGACTTTAGGCTCAGGATTTAAGGGTGGTGAAGTCACTCCCTTATTTTTCATCGGTGCCACTTTGGGTAATGCGTTAGCGCAGCCGCTCCCGTGGAGCCTCGAGCCACTGCTAGGACTTCCCGCACCGCTATTAGTTGGGATGGGATTTGTGGGCGTATTTGCAGGAGCTGCCAATACACCACTCGCTTCGACAATGATGGCGATCGAATTATTTGGAGTGCCTGCTGGTAGCTATGCGGGGATTGCTTGTATCGTCAGTTATTTATTATCTGGACACTCCGGTATTTACCGCGCTCAACGAGTGGGTATGAGTAAATATCGCTGCCGACAACATGAAGAAGGATTAAGTATTTCCGAAGTAGAAACTAACGTAATCCAGAAATTGAAGAATTTTTAATCCATTTAGCCGTTGTCGATATCGATTGCTGATATTAAAGGTCAAGTAGATATTAATAAATGTTCTAAAGACGATCTGGTTTATAAGTTGGGTTTACCGATCGCTTATGCCAATAATATTGAATTTGTCAGAATTAGGACTCGATCGAGCTAGTGCTGAAGTTATTTGTCAACAGCGTCAATTACACGGTGCCTATCGATCGCTCGTTGAAGTCAAACGCCAAACTGGATTACCGATCGGTTTATACAAGCATTTAATTTGAATTCCCAGTCATTCACCTTCAGTGTTATGCGGCAGTCTGCCATCGACAGCCAATTTATGGGATTATATATAACAATCCTGAAAAAATAAACTAATTTAGACTGTGCGTAAAGTTATTATTGCTGGTAATTGGAAGATGTACAAAACTCAAGGCGAAGCCGCTGAGTTTTTAATGGAATTTATCCCCGAACTCGATAATACTCCTGAATCACGCGAAATAGTTTTATGCGTACCATTTACGGATTTAACCATTGTTAATAAAAGTCTACATGGCAACCGCATCAGACTCGGCGCCCAAAATGTGCATTGGGAAGAGTGTGGTGCATACACGGGAGAAATTTCTGCTCATATGCTTACAGAAATGAGTGTGAGATATGTCATCGTCGGTCATAGCGAACGCCGTCAGTATTTTGGGGAAACAGATGAAACGGTAAATTTACGTCTCAAAGCAGCTCAAGCAAGTGGATTGATTCCGATTCTGTGTGTTGGTGAAACAAAACAGCAGCGAGATGCAGGTGAAACCGAACGAGTGATTATGACTCAATTGAAGGAAGGTTTGATTGGAGTCGATCGTCAGCGATTAGTTATTGCCTACGAACCAATTTGGGCGATCGGGACTGGCGATACTTGTGAGGCGAAGGAAGCCAACCGCACGATCGGCATGATTCGCACTCAGTCAGGCAATCCTAATCTGACGATTCAATACGGCGGTTCGGTAAAACCGAGTAATATCGACGAGGTAATGGCACAGCCAGAAATTGATGGTGTTTTAGTTGGGGGGGCGAGTTTAACGGCGGTTGAGTTTGCCAGAATTGTCAATTATTCAGTCGTTCCGTAGTAGATTAATCGATCTGCTCAGCGGAACCAGAAGGGCGTAATCGATCGAATCTAGTACGAAAAGGTTTGCACCTAAAGCGGTACAATCTATTTAGAATAATTTGGCGTTAAGTTAAACACGGTAGGGCAAATGCCTGAAACAGCTATAAATAAGAAAAATGCCACAGGTTTTTTACTAATCCTGTTACCAGCGGCAATGCTCGCGTCTCTATTATTTGTGGCATGGCCATTGATATTAGGCGTGACTGTGCTGATTATTGGTGGAAATGTTTGGCAAAATTATGAATGGTCGAAGATGGCTGGCGCGATCGACCCAGTTTTCAAACAATCGATCGTTGAAAATCGGGGTGAAATTAGCCCGATCGATCTTTCTCTCAAAGCGAATGTTTCGAGTAAAGTTGCTAGTCGTTATTTAGCAATTAAAGCGGATGAATTTGGCACTGGTAGTCGTCAACATCCCGAACGCGGTCAGGATTATTATTTTGTCTCGGTTAGTACTCTTGGGAGTATTCTTGATGATAGCGAACGCGATCTACACGCGATGGAGTCTGGATCGACTCCAGCGGTGACATTACCTGTTGCAGCCGCTCAAGCTGTACGGGCAAAAGTAGTAGAAGTACCAACTACTTCAGCGCCGCTCTCGCAGCCAGAACCGCCAGTAGTTCGAGATTCGATCGCCCAAACGAGCGATGTCGATCGAGTTGTCGATCGGGAATCGGTGCCGAAAACAGTTACACCTAGTGCCAAACCAGCACAGGAAGCCAATGTCGATCCCATTCCCTCAACCTTCGAGCCAGCGCCTCCGGTCGAGAATCGACCAATAGTGACAATTCTCCAATCCGAATTAGCAAAAAGATTAGACGTACATGCGAGTACAGTCTACAAGCGACGGAGCGAACCAAACTTTACCGACTGGACGCGCAATCGCGATCCAGAAGGGATCGGGTGGGGTTATGCGGAAGCAAGTAAAGAATATTATCGGGTTGATGTTTGAAATTTAAATCGAGTGTCCACCCAGCAACTAGCTGAATTACCCCCCCCATTACTGGGGTATTTTACATGGAGCTAATAATACATCAACTGATGCCACTTCACTGAATATTGAAAATTGAAGCAATGTCACAAGTCAAAATCTACGGCATCAGAGAACAACTCAAACCGATTCGCAGCCGTCTCTCCGATACCATTCACGCTTGTGTCGTCGAAGCGCTTTCATTTCCGAAAGATAAGCGGGCTCATCGTTTCTTCCACCTAGATGCAGAGGATTTTCTCTCTCCATCAGGCCGAACAGACCGTTACACCATCATTGAATTCAGCATGATTGAGGGGAGAACGGTAGAGACGAAGAAGAGACTGATCGATTTGCTTTTCCAGCGGATCGAGTCTGAAATTGGGATACTCCCCAACGACATTGAGATTACCATCACCGAGAGACCAGCTTGTAATTGGGGATTCCGAGGCAAGCCCGGAGACGAGCACACCCTGAACTACAAGATCGATGTTTGAATGACAGA
>JBJOOY010000431.1:0-11251 GCA_046051065.1 Cyanobacteriota bacterium | reverse complement strand
GGTGGTTCATTCATCCAAATATGTCTAAAGAGCCACGAGACTGTTATTGCTATGCAGTGAGCAAGTAAGACCCAAAAACATCATTAAACTGGTGATTCATTACAGGTGTTTCTAGACCATTTTCCTAGTGTCAGTCGAGAACAAGCGATTTCAGCCCTTGAACTAGCAAAAGAAATGCCAAGAGACTCGTAGCGTTTTAAATTCAATTACTCCAGGAGAAATATTTGAAATTGAGAGTTCTTGAAAGTCGCCCACGAGGTTATTTTGGTTAGTTTCAAGTCCTTGCCACATTTATTCATCCCGATCGATCGGTGTTAATGGCAACACAAATATACCATCTGCATCGGTTTCGAGATCGGTAACTTGCCGCACGGCATCAATATTTAGCTCGCCGTAAATGTGTGGAAATAAATTATTTGATTCTACACCTTCATACCGAATTTCAGCGCTAACTCGATCGGGATCGATCGAGAGAATTACTAAATTTTCTCGACCTTTAAAAAATCGATTCGCCGAACCGATAACTTGAGCTGCTGTCGAACAGTGGATAAAGCTTTCATCTGCGAGGGAATCGCTTCGATAAGTGCCTAGAGTTTTGGCATTCTTCCATTCCGCGCTCGACGTGATATGTAGAATCATATTCATTAGGAATTTCCGCACCATAGCCACCTGAGTATATCCGAAAAGACAGTCTGGTTGCAGATCGATCCGATCGGCGGAATATGACAGAATGAGATCGGTAGATTTTGCCCAAACTGTCTGGGATATCGTTCATGCTGCGCCTCACCGAAGTCAAACTCCCACTGGATCATACCGAAGCAGATCTTCAGTCCGCGATCCTGAAAAAACTCGCGATCGATCCACCGGATTTGATTCGCTATACTGTCTTCAAGCGTAGCTATGATGCCCGCAAGCGTGGCGCAATCTCATTCGTGTATGTCGTCGATGTTGAAACGCCAAAACAAAAACATCTCCTCCAGCGATTCAAACGCGATGTCCATGTCGTACCGACCCCCGATACTACCTATCGCTATGTAACCCATGTCCCATCTAGATTATCAGACCGCCCGATTGTGATTGGTTGTGGTCCCTGTGGGATGTTTGCGGGGCTGCTACTGGCGCAAATGGGGCTACGTCCGTTAATTTTAGAACGGGGAAAAGCCGTACACGATCGATCTGTCGATACGTTCGGCTTCTGGAGTAAGGCAAAATTCAACCCAGAATCTAATGCTCAATTTGGCGAAGGCGGGGCGGGGACATTTTCTGATGGCAAACTCTACAGTCGGATTAAAGATGCCCATCATCACGGGCGGAAAGTCTTAGCCGAACTAGTTAATGCTGGTGCTGCGCCAGAAATCCTCTACATTAATAAACCCCACATCGGTACCTATCGACTGGTAAAAATTGTCGAAAATATCCGCCATTCGATCGAATCTCTCGGGGGCGAAATTCGCTTTCATAGCCGCGTAGAAACTCTAAATATCGAAACCGGAAGAGTGTGCGGTGTTACCCTCGCCAGCGGCGAATATATCCCCAGCGAACACGTTATTCTCGCAGTCGGACATAGTGCCCGCGATACTTTTGAAATGCTGTATCGATCGGGTGTATACATCGAACCCAAACCTTTTTCGATCGGCTTTCGGATCGAACATCCCCAAGCGCAGATCGATGAATGTCGTTTGGGCAGTCAGGCTGGACATCCGATGCTGGGTGCGGCAGATTATAGTCTAGTGCATCACTGTGCTAACGGTCGATCGGTTTATAGCTTTTGTATGTGCCCGGGTGGGCAAGTCGTTGCGGCTACATCTGAAGTCGGGCGGGTGGTGACTAATGGCATGAGCCAGTACGAACGCAGCGGCAAAAATGCGAATAGCGGCATCGTTGTCGGAATTACACCAGTAGATTATCCCGACAGCCCGATCGCTGGAATTGAATTTCAACGTCGGTTAGAGGCGCGGGCATTTGAATTAGGTGGCAGTACCTACCATGCGCCTGGACAGCTAGTT
Source organism: Cyanobacteriota bacterium (assembly GCA_046051065.1). Classification (GTDB taxonomy): domain Bacteria; phylum Cyanobacteriota; class Cyanobacteriia; order Cyanobacteriales; family Chamaesiphonaceae; genus Chamaesiphon. The sequence continues at coordinate 9,245 of JBJOOY010000431.1, read as the reverse complement.
GGCGACTTTTTGGCTGCCAAGCCCTCCACTCAATTGGGAGCGGTCAAACCTTCATATAAGCCAGGGGTATGCTTGGGCGATTTGAGTTCGAGTTTACCGGATTATGCGATCGAGGCAATTCGTGAAGCTATCCCCGCTTTTGACAAGCAAATTAAAGGTTTTGCCATGCATGATGCCGTCCTCACTGGCGTGGAAACCCGCACATCATCACCGATTTGTATCAAGCGAGGGGATGACTGTCAGAGTCTGAATACCCCAGGACTCTATCCCGCAGGCGAAGGAGCTGGGTACGCTGGTGGGATCCTCTCGGCTGGGGTTGATGGGATCAAAGTTGCTGAAGCTGTCGCCCTAAGTATGATGGCAAAATTTGGAGTACATAGTAATCCTAGCTGAGCATCAAGGATCTTTTTTCCTGTATCTGTGCCCTCTGTGTCTTTAGTGATTTAAAAAAACATCAGTTGCAACTTAATTTAGATCGTACAATAATACCACTTGCCTCTCCTATTCTGATTGTGAAAAAACGGGTTACTCTTACATTTCCCAAACGTGCGATTCAGATGCCAGTGGCTTATCGACTGGCAAAAGATTTTAATATCGCAGCAAATATCCTGCGTGCTCAGGTGGCACCCAACCAAATTGGTAAGTTGGTGGTAGAACTATCTGGAGATATTGATGAATTAGAAGCTGCGGTAGAATGGATGCGATCGCAAGGCATTCAAGTCTCGACGGCAAATAAGGAGATTTATGTCGATGAGGATGTCTGTGTTGATTGTGGGCTGTGTACTGGGGTATGTCCGACGGAAGCTCTCAATCTCGACCCCGAGACGTTTAGACTCAATTTTACTCGATCGCGTTGTATTGTCTGCGAGCAGTGTATTCCCACTTGTCCGGTCCAAGCAATTTCTACTAATTTGTAACGATCTTTCTTAATGATGAGATCGATCTAACCAAACTAGCAGTTCTTGTTCCGAACCGAAGGCATTTGACTTGCCAGTAGCTGGATCGTAGATTTCAAAATAGGTATTTCCCGCACGATCGATCTTGGGCTCGACCAGCGGTTCGGTTGAGGGTGCGATCCAGTAAAGCATTGTTTGCCACAGGTGGTAGATTTGATTCATCATAATTCCACTTCATATCGATCTAATAATTTGATTCTCGCCAATTTTCGGATATCCAACCAGAGACAGTTCGGTTAAATTGTAATGGTTACAGATTGATTCTCTGAAACTGTTATGCTCGAAAATTTATCTAACTGTAATGCTGCTTCAGATCGAACATTGTACGAACGAGTGGCCGATCGGATTCGGAGCTTAATCCAAGAGGGCACCTTACAACCTGGAGATCGTCTACCTTCGGTGCGGAAATTGCACCAGCAATTCTCTGTGAGTATTTCAACGGTGTTAGAGGCTTATCGATTGCTGGAGGATCGCGGATCGATCGAAGCGCGTCCGCAGTCAGGATACTTTGTCAAACGATCGATCTCTCCCGCAGAGCCAAGTTCGTCTGCACCAAAACACAATTTTCCAGTTGAGGTTTCGTTGGTATTTCGGGTAAGTTCGGAAATGCGCGCGCCGAATAATATCGGTTTGGGTCATGCTGTGCCAGGATTAGAGCTATTACCGATCGCCTCGCTCAATCGCATTGCTAACAAGATCGTTCGCGAACAACCCACTGCACTACATTCCTACAATGCGCCGAACGGATCGGAAGTTTTACGACATGAAGTAGCACGTCGGTCGATCGAGTCGGGTTGTGCGTTTGCGCCAGATGATTTAGTTATTACCAATGGCGCAACTGAAGCGATTTATTTAGCATTGCGATCGGTGACCCAACCTGGCGATGTAATTGCGATCGAATCGCCGACTTATTATGGATTTCTCGAAATTCTCGAATCATTGCATCTCAAAGCTTTAGAGCTACCCACCGATCCCAAAACAGGGATCTCATTAGAGCCTTTAGAATCAGCACTAAAACGACAACAGATTACGGCTTGTTTATTGGTGTCAAATTTTAGTAATCCGTTAGGGAGTTGTATGAGCGATCGCAAAAAACAGCAACTAGTCGAATTACTCGATCGTTATGATGTGCCACTCATTGAAGACGATATCTATGGTGATTTAAGTTTCTCAAATATTCGACCAAAAGCAATTAAAGCCTTTGATACTCAACAGCGCGTGCTGTATTGTGCCTCAGTTAGTAAAACTTTATCGCCAGGCTTGCGAGTTGGCTGGTGTGCGCCAGGACGGTATCAGATCAAATACGAACAGTTAAAAATGGCGATGAATTGGACGACAGCAATTGTGCCTCAACTTACCGCCGCTGCATTCTTATCGAATGGTGGATACGATCGACATTTACGCCAACTACGTCGATCGTATCAAACACAGATGAGCCGAATCACTCAGGCAGTTTGTGCTGAATTTCCTGTCGAAACGCGAGTGTCACAACCCAGCGGTGGACAGGTACTGTGGCTGGAATTATCGCCAGCATTTGATGCCATGAAATTGTATGAGTCGGCACTACAACATCGCATTAGTGTGGCTCCAGGTGTAATGTTTTCGCCAACTGGAGCCTATCGCAATTGTTTGCGATTGAATTGTGGATTACCTTGGTCTCCAGAAATCGCCGCCGCAATCCAAACACTGGGGAGATTGAGTCAGGCTCAATCGATGTAGCATCGCCAAAAATGAATTGATTGTTTTATGATGGAAGGAAAGAATATCAAGATTTATTAAGTATTTTGACTATTACGATCGATCGCGGCGATGACACATTAATTCCATCTACCAATTGGCATGCTCTGACACCAATCTGGCAAGGGGAAACAGCAGTAGTTCAATCTGGTTTACCGCACAGTCAACTACCACCTGGATGGCAAATGTTGCTGCTGGGAGATGGTTCGCCGACTCGACACTTACAATTACTCACAGGAGAACCCACTGAGGTTGATGTAATTGATATGTCGGCGATCGGTATGGATGAAGATCATGCTCCCTGCTCGTTGCAAATGGTACCAGGGCCGCGCATTCGCCGTCAGGTATGGCTCCGAACGGCTTCAGGGCAGCGATTAGCCTATGCGACATCTTGGTGGGAAGCTAGACATGTAGATGAGTACTTAGAGAATAAATCTTTGCCAATTTGGGCGAGTTTGGCAAAATTACGCACGGAATTGTATCGAGACGTACAAGGGATTTATTGTGGCGAGTCTCCGGCATTAACTCAAGCTTTTGGAGAATCAGGACCGTTCTGGGGTCGTCACTATTTATTTTGGCATCATGGTAAACCATTGACGCTGATTTATGAGGTGTTTTCGCCTTATCTTCAGCGATACTTAGGTAAGATCGAGCGTCGATATTCGGAAAACGATGGCTAAGCCAAAATCCAAATTCGAGCGACAATTGCCAAAATTTTGACGATCGATCGCTTAAGATACATAGGTTTCTGGAGATCGAGCGGTTAATGAGTGGCACATATAAAGCGACAGGGATTAATCTCAAAGCCATTCCCATCGGTGAAAACGATCGATTGGTAACTATCCTCACCCGCGAGCATGGTTTAATTAAAGCGATCGCGCCAGGAGCGAGGAAATCTAACTCTAGTCTGGGTGGACGTAGTGCAATTTTTGTAGTTAACAATTTATTAATTGCTAAAGGTCGATCGATCGATAAAATTACTCAAGCGCAAACGATAAATACTTATGGTGGATTGAGTAGCGATCTGTGCAAATTAGCCGCCAGTCAATATTTAGCCGAACTAGTTATAGCTCAAGCCTTACACGAACATCCTCAAGAAGAATTATATCAACTGTTAATGCTGCATTTGAGTCGGCTCAACGAGCTAGCTCAAGGAGATAATACGGCAGCGATTTCGTACTTGTGTCAGGGAATTTTTCATTTGCTCGCTTTAGGCGGGATCGCCCCCCAAGTATACGATTGCTGTATTACTAAAGAATCGATCGAACCCAACTTTACGATCCTCAACTGGCAGATCGGATTTAGTATCGAATCTGGTAGTACGGCAGTGTTGTATGCAATCGGCGACGATCCGAGTGTAACGATCGATTATCGATTAAGTGCCTTAGAATTACTATTATTTCAGCATCTGTCAGATCCCAACCTCGATCGATTAGAACTGACAATCGATCGATTCTCACTCGATAAGATCTCAGATGTGGAACTAGCCAGAGGATGGCGACGGTTAGAGCGGATCTTGCGTCAATATATCTATTACCATTTAAATATCCAGATTCGATCGGCAGCATTAATCGACATCTAAGCAATCTCGCTTGATTAGCCACTGCCATCATAAAACCGTTACACTTAGAGCGGTTATCACAGCCCTACCACATCACTAAATGCGATTATTTGATTTTGACAAAGCACCAGAAAATGAAGTGACTGCTCCCACCGAGACTAGTGAGTCTAGTCTGGTAGAGCAGACTGAACTGGCGACAAATGAAGGCGCAGTAGTAACTAGTGAAGTTGCCGATCGAAAATTTCTCTCTATTCTCAAAAATCGGAATTTTGTCACGCTCTGGAGTGGACAGATCTTCTCTCAGTTAGCCGATAAAGTTTATCTGGTATTAATGATTGCAATTATTGAAAGTCAGTTTCAATCGGCGAATCAAAGTATTAGTGGTTGGGTCTCAGCAATCATGATTGCGAGTACCATTCCTGCGGTATTATTTGGCTCCGTGGCAGGAGTGTTTGTCGATCGATGGCATAAAAAAGAGGTATTGGTGATTACCAACCTCCTCCGGGGCATGTTGGTGCTGCTCGTGCCGCTACTGTTGTGGTTGACTAAGGGGCAAGTGTTCGCCAATTTACCGCTAGGGTTTGAGATTTTACTCATCATTACGTTTGCAGCGTTCACGCTGACTCAATTTTTCGCGCCAGCCGAGACGGCGACAATTTCGATGATTGTCGATAAACCAGATTTACTCTCGGCTAATTCACTATATACAACGACAGCAACGGGTTCGCTGATTGTGGGGTTTGCGGTGGGCGAACCGATGTTAGCTCTGGCCGATACTTTGGGTGCTAGTATTGGGGTTGGGGTAAACATTGGTAAAGAATTGTTGGTGGGTAGCAGTTATGTATTGGCAGGTATTCTACTGTTGACGATGCGGACGGGCGAAAAAAAGCAAATGCCGATCGGTGACGAGCCGCATATCCTTGCCGATCTTCAGGATGGGATTAAATATTTCAACACGCACAAGAAAATTAAAGGGGCATTAATTCAACTGATTATCTTCTCGTCGATCGTGACATCAATGACAGTTCTAGCCGTGCGGATGGCAGAGTTATTACCCGAAATCAAAGCTTCACAATTTGGGTTTTTGTTAGCCGCTGCTGGTGTTGGCATGGGCATAGGTGCAGTATTATTAGGCTCGATCGGTCAAAAATTATCGCACAATCAATTGAGCCTATCTGGATCGATCGGTGTAACGGCGGCTTTAGTAGGTTTATCTTTCTCTCAATCGCTCTGGCTGAGTCTATTATGTCTGGTAGCAATGGGTGCTTTTGGTTCGGCGATCGTAATCCCGATGCAAACGACGATCCAATCCGAAACTCCAGAAGAAATGCGTGGGAAAATATTTGGACTGCAAAATAATGCTACTAATATTGCCACGAGTCTACCGTTAGCACTGACTGGCTTGGCTGAGACTACTTTGGGCGTGCCAGCAGTGTTATTATGTTTGGCTACGATTTCGATCGTCGGTGGCATTTTTACCCAAAAATATAATTCGGCTGATGAGTAGCTTTTACTCAAAAATACTATAGAATCCTGTGGAGGTCTTAGGTGTTTTACGCATTTGGCGATCGCAAACCCTATAAAATATCAATATCGATCGATTTACCGGATGGTGTGGCGCATAACGCACCCATACTGCGATGGAATTATTCTCTAAGTCCCTCATAATGGAACCAATAATTCAACTACGTGGAGTCTCTCAGGCTTTCGGTCAGAATGTCATCTTGGATAAGATGGATTTAGATATCTATCCTGGCGAAGGATTGGGAATTATTGGCCCATCGGGTACTGGTAAATCAACCATTCTCCGAATTATTGCGGGGTTATTGACTCCAGATGAGGGTGAAGTGTATATTCAGGGTCAACTGCGGCGCGGATCGATCGAAGATGGTAACGACCCGATTTACATTGGAATGGTATTTCAGCAAGCTGCATTATTTGATTCGCTCACAGTCGAAGAAAATGTCGGCTTTCGCATGTTTCAACAGTCTCATATTCCCCGCAAACGGATTCGGGAACTGGTAGAGGCTAAGTTGGGATTAGTCGGGATGGCAGGTGTCGCCGATCGATATCCCGCTCAATTATCTGGTGGAATGCGCAAACGAGTCAGTTTTGCCAGGGCAATTATGTCTAATCCCGAACGCCCAGAAGATAATCCTGAAGTGTTATTATACGACGAGCCAACTGCTGGCTTAGACCCGATCGCGTCTACTGTGATCGAAGATTTAGTCAGAGACTTACAACATATCGATGGTGGTTGTCAGACGCATGTAATGGTGACACACCAAGATAGTACGATCCGCCGGACTACCGATCGGATTGTGTTTATCTATCAAGGAAAGGTGCAATGGGACGGCAAAACTACCGATATCGACACCACCGAAAATGGTCTAATGCGCCAATTTTTCAGTGCGAGTACCCATGGTCCGATTCATGTGATTGACTAGGGGATAGGGGACATCAGCCGAGGGTAGTGAAAAATCAAACCTTTTCTGCCAATCGATCGCATAAAATTTCTAGATCGATAGCGTATCTTTGAAATAAGTCGATCGAAGTATTACCTGTTTGAGTCGATCTAACTAAGCCCCATAGGAGATGTTCGGTGCCGATCGATTTCTTGTTTTTAAGCTGAACTATTTCTAATGCAAGCTCGATGACAGCTTTACTCTGTTGGCTGAGTTTTGGATTTCCCTGATGCTCGAAGGAATGGTCGTTAAGTTCAATTTCCAATGTCATGCCACTCGATCTCAATAATCGGGCAGATGTGCTAGTTGAATCTGCGAGTAATCCTAATAGTAAATGTTCTGGCTCGACTTGCGATTGCGGCGATTTTACCGCCTCATTGTGTGCAAATTTGACAGCATTAATCGCCTTCTGCGCGAATCGCTCAAACCCAAACATCTTCTTAACTCGATCTACAAGTGTTTGCATCGGATTCTTTTCCTCATAAATGAAAACTTTTTCCAGTGTGACATCGAACAAGTTGGCAAGCTTGAATGCCATATCTAGACTGGGATCGAACTTGCCAGATTCAAACCCATTAATCGCCTGACGACTGACTCCCAACTCTCTCGCTAGATCGGCTTGCGACCAATCGTTTAGTTGTCTCAGTTCTTTCAGTCGATTTTTCATGGATTCGTTCGTTTGTCGTCAAGTAATACTTTACAACCTGAATCATGCATTTGTCAAGTAAGACTTGACAAATGCATGGCAGATCGAACACTGGGATCGTTTGGTTAAGGCATGAAATCCAACCTAACAGATCGAACTAAAACTGTTGTAATTTATTTATTTCGCCATGATTCAATAGTCTCGATCGCTTTACCTGTCAAGATTTGCACGTTATGTCCGAATCTTTGCGCTTTACCCGGAATAGTATTGGTAAATGCTCTGATTTTAACTCCAGCAATTTTAATTAATTCGATCGCTTGAGTTTGCCAGGTTTGCGCGGATCGCTCTCCTTCTACTTGTGGCGTAGCAGGCGCAGGAATCGTGATGGGGGCAGGATTCTGCTGTGGCAATGGGGCTGGCGCGATGGCGATCGCTGATGGTAAGCCATTCGAGGGTGTCTGTGCTACCTGCTGTCTGGGGCGAGTGATTGGTGATGTCGGCGGATTAGTCGGTGTCGATCGAATACTCGTGGCTGGTGTAAATGGTACAACCGTCGGTTGAGGTGCTACGGCTGGACTGGGGATGATAATGGGTTGAGGAACGACCACAACTGGATTTTGAGCTACTGGGGGAGGGAGAATCACTACAGGCGCTGGGGGCACGGTTGCCGTGGGCGCAGGATTAGTCACTACCGGACTGGGAACGGGAGTCGCCATGGGAATTGGCGGAGCGACTGAAATGGGTGCAGGATCGATCTCGATCTGTGCTGGGTTGGGTGCTGGTGCTGGTGCTGGAGACGGATTAGGTTGCGCCAGTCCAGTGAAAGTGGGCATCTGGACTGTTACTGGACTGGGCATGACAATTGGTTGGTTGACAGTAGGAATTTGATTTGAATTAGGGATTGAAGCGGGGGTAACGGGACTGGGAATTACCTGTGGTTGCAGTGCGGGAACGTTTGTCGGGGCAGGATTTGCTCTTCCTGACTCGTTTTTTGGCGGCAGTGGTTGTGGCAACGGTTGTGCTGGAGCAACTAGGATGGGGCTGGGAGTTAGTTTAACTGTTGATGGTGGAGTAACAATTGCTGGAGTGGGTGACGGAGTTGGCACTTGGACGGGTGCAGGGGTAGCTACAGGAATAGGCACTAATTCGGGCTTTGTGGCAACATAATTAGGATCGATGAGAGCACCAGTGAGATTGGGATCGAGTTCGCCGCTAACTAATTTGGCTAAAGTATCTTTGGCTTGCGGATCGTAAGTAATAATGCTGGTATTGTCGTTGTAAATGTTGGAGAGTGGATTACCCCGATCGTCTACAAGTTCCAATCTCACCCAGTTTTTGCCTGGTTTAAAACCTTGAAGGTAAACTGGTGTCCATCGATCGATCGTAAACTGCTGATTATTGACAGTTGCTCGAATTTTCCAGTCGGGGATTCGCTCTGAAGTAACATTTGTACCCGCATGAGTAGGTGCGTTAGTTAAATAATAATCCAACATAATCGGCTCTGCTCCATATATACCTGTGGGGCGACTATATGTGAGCAGAGGCTGCTGCGGATCTGGATTATTTTCGGCAGTTTTTGTCAGGACGTGAAAGGTTACTTGGGCATATGCACCTTCATTTTTAAAGCTTTCATGCCACGGACGAGAGGCAAATACACGTAAAGTATGGGTTCCAGCCGCTAAATTTTTAAAAACCAGGGGCTGATTCAGATCGTACACGCCTTGATAAGTTTGCTTGTCGAGAATGACATGTAAATGATTGCCTAACCCTAGTTCGGGATTTTTGAAGATGGGCAAATCGCTAACTTGCAATTTAACATCCACTCGATCGTCATTCAATACTCGATCGGGTTGGGGGCTGATAATTTTGACTCGGGGTTG
>JBJOOY010000430.1:0-3806 GCA_046051065.1 Cyanobacteriota bacterium | reverse complement strand
CCGATCTAATTATTCAATCTTTCTTCAGTTTAGGAAAAAAACTAACTAGTAATATTACTATTCTCGATCGAGCGCGATTTAGGATGGGTGTGGGCAATCCACCAGGCAAGAATAATTCACTAGGTGATGCCATTAACTGGGAATGTCTGCTGGATGAAACACCCGCAGGAGAAGATCTGTTCTTTATTACTGGAGATAAAGATTATTGCTCTGCCCTAAATGAAGATGAATTTAGTGATTTCTTGCTCAATGATTGGCATAGTAAAAAGCAGACAAAGATTCACTTTTATAAACGTTTATCTGGTTTTTGTAAAGAACAATTTCCGGAAATTGCGATCGCTAGCGTTCGAGACAAAGAATTTTTAATTAGAGATTTAGTTAATAGTCAATCGATCGGCGATACGCAAAAAGCGATCGCCAAATTAAGCTACTATCAAGAATTCACTGCTGCTCAAGTTAATACAATCGTCGCTGCGGCAATCTCGAATCGTCAAGTATTTTGGTCGATCGAAGACGATCTCGTTAGAAGTTTTTTAACCTCAGTAGTAACAAATAATCAACAGTATTTAGATGCAGCTAGTCTGATGAGTATCCAAGCATTACTCCGCCGAGCATAGTTGGTATTTTTTTGAAGAATTGTCCGGATTAGTCGATCGGGATGAGTATATATGTCTAGTTGCATAATTTATCTTGGTAAGGGCTTAAAATTTGCAAAGCTATAGTCATCAACAGAGTTATGTTGGTGGCTAAAGTACCATGCTTTGATTAGCTGTTGTTACGAGAGATTTGTAGCTAGTCAATCTATTGAAACGACATTCGATCGATGAGTCACTCATTTAGGAAAATGACTGTGGCGGCACTTGTGCTGTCAATATTCTCGTTGTTTACTAGTTCTGCATCAGCTCAAACCAAAAAGATTGCCTTCCAATCGTTATGTGGTAGTGGTGCTTGCTTAAAATTCGTTAAAAGTCCAGGCTTGGATGCTAACGAATTAGGGAATCCGATTTACTCACTGGAATTATATCGCAATGGGAAGCTTGAAAAGTCATTTAAATCGGTTTCTGGTAGAGCAAAAACTCAGAATCGAAACCGTAATCTGAGCGGTAGCGAAGCTCCTTTACCAGATGGAGTTTATTCAGTCAGTAATCGTCTCACCAATGGTTTTCTAGCTGAAGTAGGTGGTAAGTTTTTACCGATTTATCCCAAGTTTCCGACTGGTAGAACTGCGCTAGGCATTCATTACGATCCTAGCTTCGATCGAAATAATGGCGAAGATGGGACTTCTGGTTGCATTGGACTAACAACTAAAGCCGATCGAGATTTAGTGCAGAATTTTGTCTTAAAGTACAAGCCAAAAACTTTAATTGTGGAAATTCAATAGGTTCAGTTTATCCCATCAGTAGTATCAACCGATCTCTTTAATTTTGTATTGTCCGAATTAAAACCCTGAAGATTTTCCAAATGTAATCTTAGTTCATTCAGTGATATATCTATGCACACTCAAAAATTAATTGTTTCTTTAGCTATTACAACTGTTGCACTAGTCGCACAAATATTCCCTGCCGTTGCACAATCCAAATCGATCGAAACTGCTCAGGTGGGGCCAGGTAGCTACAGCAATAATGTAAATACTACATATACATGTACCGTACAAGTAGGTGACAAGGTAAATATCCGTTCTGGTCCTGGCAAAAACTACCGCATTCTGAATCGGATCAAAAGTGGTGTTTATATTAATACATATGATGGTACACAAGGACAAGATGGTTTTATTTGGCGCAAAGTCAACTACCGTGGCGCGGTGGGCTGGATTCGCGGTGATTATCTCTGTGATTAATTTATGAGTAAAAAAATTAAAGTATGGGTACTTTATTTAACTTGCGACGATCGAGTTACAGCTAACTACTGAACTCGATCGTTTGCGTTGGAGTTGGCTCATCCAAATCCTCATCTTATGGTCTATTGTGAATAGATATTAAGTTAAATATTTCACTCGATCGTGTCTAAAGCCTAATTTCTTTGAGACAATCAAAGACGATACCTATGTGATATCGATCGTAAAGGGTTGGTTAACCCCTGTAGATCTGACTGCTAGCCTCTAAATCCCAGTGTTAGGAAGAATATATGAAATTAGCTTATTGGATGTATGCCGCTCCCGCTCATATTGGGACATTGCGCGTCGCGACTTCCTTTAAAAACGTTCACGCGATCATGCATGCACCGATCGGGGATGATTATTTTAATGTCATGCGCTCGATGCTGTCGCGGGAACGAGATTTTACACCAGTAACTACCAGTGTAGTTGATCGTCACGTCCTGTCGCGGGGTTCACAAGAAAAAGTAGTAGATAATATTACCCGTAAGGATACAGAAGAACATCCCGATTTAATCGTGCTTACGCCTACTTGTACTTCGAGCATTCTCCAAGAAGATCTCGCAAATTTCGTCCAACGGGCATCCTTGGAAGCTAAAGCTGATGTGTTGTTAGCAGATGTCAATCATTATCGCTTTTATGAAATGCAGGCTGCCGATCGCACGTTACAACAGATCGTCCAGTATTATGTCGAAAAGGCGAAGAAAAAGGGCGATCTAGTCACGCAAAAAACCGAAAAACCATCGGTAAATATCATTGGCATTTCGACTCTCGCCTTTCACAATAATCATGACTGCACCGAACTCAAAAAATTGATGGGCGAATTGGGGATTACCGTTAATGCAGTCATTCCAGAAGGTGCTTCAGTCAATGAACTCAAAAGCTTAGGACAAGCCTGGTTTAACCTGTCGCCCTACCGCGAATTAGGCCCGATGACAGTAGAGTACCTCGAACGCGAATTAGGTACGCCTTACGTCGATATTACCCCGATGGGCGTGGTTGAAACGGCTAAGTGCATTCGGAAAATTCAAACCATTCTCAATGCCGCTGGTGCAGATGTAAATTACGAAGACTTTATTAATGAGCAAACTTTGCATGTCTCTCAAGCAGCTTGGTTTTCTCGATCAATCGATTGTCAAAATCTAACTGGTAAAAAAGCGGTAGTTTATGGTGATGCTACTCATGCAGCCGCAATTACTAAAATTCTCACGCGTGAAATGGGGATTCATGTCGTCTGGGCAGGGACTTTTTGTAAGCCCGATCAAGAATGGTTCCGCAAGGAAGTTGAGGGTTTCTGTGATGAAGTAATTATCTCTGACGATCATGGGGCAATTGGTGATGCGATCGCTAAAAGTGAACCAGCCGCAATCTTTGGTACCCAAATGGAACGCCATGTTGGTAAACGTTTGAATATTCCAACTGGAGTAATTTCAGCACCAATTCACGTTCAGAATTTCCCGATCGGTTATAAACCATTCTTGGGGTATGAAGGTACGAATCAAGTTGTAGATTTAATCTATAATTCCTTTACTTTAGGCATGGAAGACCACTTATTAGAAATCTTCGGCGGTCACGATACTAAGGAAGTAATTACTAAAGGTATGTCGGCTGATTCCGATCTGGGCTGGAATAAAGAAGCTCAAGCCGAACTTAATAAGGTACCTGGATTCGTGCGTGGTAAAGTCAAACGGAATACCGAGAAATTTGCACGCGATCGGGGTCAGGATATTATCACACTCGAAGTGATGTATGCAGCCAAAGAAGCAGTTGGTGCTTAACTAATTTATGATTAAAGATTGAGTCATGAAGTAAATATATTTGCTGGATGGCTCAATCTAAATAAACTCACATCTTGCACCAATACATAAAGACTAGTAGAATTTGTCACAAAAATATGAGAAAAAGGGCACAGAACAATATTTAAAGAGAACAG
>JBJOOY010000429.1:0-2613 GCA_046051065.1 Cyanobacteriota bacterium | reverse complement strand
TGATTGTTGATGATGCCGCGATGATGCGCCGAAGGTTTGAGGCTAGTCTCAATATCCAAGGATTTATCACCCATAGCTGCAACGATGGTTTAGAAGCTCTGAATTGGCTCCAGATCAATCCCCACCCCGATCTAATGATTACTGATGTGGAAATGCCCAATATGGATGGCTTTACATTGATCGATCGCCTGCGTCAAACCCAGATCGATATTCCCATTCTCGTTGTTTCTTCTCGCTTGTCAGCAGAGTGGGGCAAAGAAGCTCGTCGATTAGGTGCTAATGATTATCTTAACAAGGGTTTTTCGACACCCGAATTGTTGAAAAAAGTTGCTTCACTATTGAAAGTGGAATCTCGATCGGGTTTTTCGGCAGAAAATGGTGCCGATTGATTCCTGAAAAATCCTCACCTAAATATGGTCATTTCGATCGATCGAGATGACATCCCATCGCAGGATGAGATTGGATTAGGACATTATCCAAATCGAATGCTAATGCAATCCGGCTTGAATTTCAGTTTTTATTTGGTTGTAAATCACAGCAATTTGCTGTTCCAACCATCGATCGAATAGCTCCATTAAAATCTGCTGATAAAGAAGATGATCTAACTGAGGTTGAATGATTTCTTCAACGCGCATTAAGTGGATACCGAGATCGGTTACAACTGGTTTAATCAGTTGTGGTGGTTTGGCTGCAAATACTGCTGCGGAAATTTCAGGGCGGAGTTGTTTGCGTTTGATAGTACCCAGATAACCACCACGACGGTTGAGTTCTGGATCGGCAATATATTGACGTGCTACATCGGCAAAGTTAAGATCTCCTTCTTCAATAGCATAAAAAATTTCCATCGCCAAATACTTATCTTTGAACATCACTTCATAGATAGTTGCACCACTGTATTCGAGTAAGTTTTGGTAAAAACAGTGTTCCACTCGATCGGCAAATAAATGATCGGCGAGCTTCTGTGTAGTTAATTGATAATTAATAATTTTTTCAAATTCATCAAGTGATATAAAACGAGCTTCCAACCATTTGCAAGTAGCTTCAACAGTTTCCAGTTGATTAACTAGCCGAAAATCATCTGCGGCTAATTGCACATCTTCCTCAGTTAGCTCGATCCCAATTTTTTGGGCTGATTCAGTAATAACATGACGGCGAGAAATGCCGTAAATGAGTTCGGATACTTTACCCGACATTTTCGCTTCGTGAAAGATCGAATCATGCCAGTTAATCCGATCGGTTGTAGCAGTCAACATTATTTCGCCCATAACGTTTACATTGATATTGATTCGATTTCTTTGCCAGAGTGGCAATTTAAGTGAATATTTCTACTAATCACTTTGATTTCCTAATTTCTTGAACGGATCGAGTACAAAATCGATAATTTTGCGATGGCGGATGACAATTTCCGCAGTTGCGGGTTGCCCAGATTTAAAGGCAATACATTTACTTTCGTGTTTGATACAAGACTGACTCATTTGAACTTCCACATCATAATTAGTCGTACTTCCTTGAGGGGTATTAGTAATCTTGGAGTTGGGAGAAACCCAAGTGAGTTTACCCTTAACAATGTCATAACTCTCAAATGGAAATTCATCAAACTTGAGTTTCACATCCTTACGATCGCCAGAACGCAGCGATTCGCTCTGATTTGACGCAATTTCTCCTTTGAAGACTAATCCATTAGTATTGGGAGCAATTTCTGCAATGAGTTGTTTGGGCTGCACTACAGCACCTTCTCGATTGATTGGCAGTTCAAAGATTGTGCCATCTGAATCAGCTTTAATCGTATATTTACTTAGTTGTTTCGTAAAAAAGTCGATCTGTGCTCGATCCCGAGCTAGATCGGATTGTAAGGTAACGATTTGGCTTTGAATCTCCTTGAGCTGTTGGCTGGTTCTGAGAACTGCCAGGTTGCCACCTTTGGTCAAAGTTTCGGAGCCACGCTGTTGTTCGGTGAGGCGAAGTTTTGCTTGGTCGATATCTGATTGAGTTTGTTGCAGAAGTTTTTGATAGTTACCTTGCTGTTCGGCGAGTTGGAGTTTTGACTGTTGGAGATTGGCTTGAGCTTGTTGGAGGACTTGCTTTTTCTCCTGAGCGATACCTTCTATTTCTCTCAATTTTACTTCGGCAACTACACCAGTTCGGTAAAGTTTATGATAGCGGCTGCCTTCATTTTGAGCATCTTTAAACCGATGCTGAGCCAGTAGATAGCTGGTTTGAGCATCGACGATCTTTTGTTGAGATTGACGTACCTGTGTGAGTTTTTCGACTTTTTGGAGATTATAGCTGGCTTGGCGATCGCTGAATGCTAGATCTGCTTGAGCGATTTGGGATTGTTTTTCCAGTATTTGGGCCTGATTTTGTTGTTGTTGGGTATTAGTTCCCAGTCCCACTTGATTTTTTATCAGTTCTAATTGATGGAGACGTTGCTTTTGACCATCGAGTTTGAGTTGAGTTTGATAGATTTGTTCGCGGACACTTTTGGCGTCGAGTTCCATAATTATCTGTCCCGCTTTGACTGGATCGCCTTTTTTTACATAGACTTTTAGTACCGCCACACTGCCTTCGATATTAGCTTCCCGCTTGATGGTGTCGCCCTTAAATTCTAACCTA
>JBJOOY010000428.1:0-6056 GCA_046051065.1 Cyanobacteriota bacterium | reverse complement strand
AGGTTCAATGATCGATGAAAAAGTCGATCTAAATAGTGTCGATGAAGAGGAAATACAAGCAAATGAAGTTGCTGGTGAACTTCTATTCGGTAGAGCAAATATGATCTATCATCTCTCCAATCAATACAAAGGTGAAAGATTAGCAAATTGTGCTAAACAAATTGCCGAGCGAGATCGGATATCTCCTGGATTAATTGCTTGGAATTATGGATGGGAAAAAGACAAGAAAGAGCAATGGGGTATTACTAGAAATGCTGTCAGCATCTTAGAGCCAGAAGCCAACGCTCCAGTCCAAATTAACCAGTATCTTCAAAACCAGTTAAATTGGGATAGACTAAGTGATGATAGTCAAGATCACTTGAATTTATTTCTAAAGTTAGAGGGCAATTAATGGGGATGGTTTATTTTCTAGATAATGACGTAATCCTCAAACTAACAACTTATCGGATGCTGGATGAGGCGTTAGACTGCTTAGAAATAGATCGATCGGATATTCGGGTACTAGCAAGTGCCCGATTTGTTTTTAGTTCTAAAAAGCTGAGAAAAAAGTACTCGGAAGAGACATTGCTATCTGCTGTTGAATTTGTTGAAAGCTGCACCACTATTTCAACTCAAGATAATGACGAATATAGACTATTAGAAAAACAAGCCAAGAACGATATCGATCCTGGTGAAGCAACCTTAATTGCTGCCACTTTTTACGAATCTGCTTCTTTATTAGCGACTGGTGATAAACGTTGCTTACAGGCATTAGCCAACATTGAATCTTTAGAATTAATTCACGAAAAGTTACAAGGTCGCGTGATTTGTCTAGAGCAAATAATTTGTAAATTGATAGAAGCACACGATTTCAAATGGGTACTAGAGAGAGTTCTCCCAAATCTAGATTGTGACAAGGCTCTGAAATCAGCCTTTGGCTCTGGATCTAATTCCCAATCTGAAACCGTACTCGGAACTTTGAATGTTTATATACGAGACTTACAGAAAACATCATCAGGTATCTTGTCCGACCTATAACTTTCTAGTATTTCCAACGATCGATCCAATAAATCACTCAGCCTCTTCATCCCCCATAGATGCTTTAACAGCCTGTGCCAATTCCTCGATCTACAGACTCAGCATCAGATCGTCTGAGTCTGAATCTGGCTCGACTGGCTGTGGTTCTAGCTTAACTAGCACGGTATCATCGATCGATACCTCCACCCATCCCGTTGCATTCACAAACTGCGGATGGTCGCGATAAAAACTAGCTGGCAATCGAAACCCTGACGCATTGCCAATTTTAGCGGGTGCAAGTGGATAGATTGGATTAGTCATCATCGATAATGTTATTACTGAGAGTAATAACATTATTTTACCAAAATAATCAGCGGTGGAACAAAGGATCGAGTCAGAATCGGTGGCTATCGTGAAATGGGTTCTCTAGTTGGAGTTCAAATTCCAACTAGAGTTGGAGTCAACCTTCCATTTTGAGATGGACTAATTTATAGATCGTTCTATTGGGTAAAAATGTCAACTCTAAGTGGACGACAAATGACGCTCGATTGCTTATATTGGATTCATACAAACATTAGCAACAAATGAGTTGCCAGATTCTATTTTACTCGATTCAAATCACCCTGATATGAGCTACGATCGCGACAAAAAATCGCTATTCGTCCCACCTTCCAACCAGGATTGCCTGCAAGGAATGTTAAATGCTTCCGTGATTTTGGTGATGTATGGAGACTATGAATGTTCTCAAAGTGCGGATGTTTATCGACTCATTAAAGTTATTCAACAACAACTTAATACTGATTTTGGAGAGGATTATTTATGCTTTATCTTCCGTCATTTTCCACAGATTCAGATCCATCCTCACGCCCTACATGCGGCGGAAGCATCTGAAGCAGCAGCGGCTCAAGATCGGTTTTGGCAGATGCACGACATGCTGTTTACCCATTCACAAGTATTGGGCAATGGCTATCTAGTGGAGTATGCCAATAATTTAGGACTCGATATTTCCCGATTTTTGCACGATCTGTCCAAACAAGTGCATGTCGATGCGATCGACAAAGATATCGAAAGTGGTTTGCAAAGTGGTGTAACAACTGCCCCAGCACTGTTTATTAATGGCATCCGCTATCGCGATCGCTGGAATATGGAGCAGTTGATGGCAGCCATTATTACTGCAAGTCATTAGAAAGGGATTGCCATTTCCCGATCGTCGCCGATCGATTCACGCTACTAGCACATATTTGCAGGAGGCATTGGATGAGACGGATCGTTGTATTGCTGTTTGCAGTTGTAATAATATCCAGCGTGGTTGCTGGCATAGTTCCTCGATCTCAACAGGCTAATGGGCAGCTCCCGCCAGTCCTTGAAAACACAATCCCCCTCGGATACCGCAACTGGCCGTTAATCTCCGTAGCCCGCGAACAAGGCGACCTCGACGATATTCGCGCCAAATTGGGCAATGACGTAGCGATCGAGGCATATCGAGCAGGGAAGCTGCCGTTCCCAGACGGCACTATCATTGCTCGACTCGCCTGGAGTTACGTCCCGTCGGAGGTAAACAACAGAGCCTTTGGCCGTTTCCAATCTTTTGTGGCTGGGCCACCCAAGGAGAAAGAGGGGGTTCAGTTTATGGTCAAGGACTCAAAAAAATATGCCGCGACTGGCGGCTGGGGCTACGCTCAATTTAACGACGGCAAACCTGGCAACGTAGCGGTACAAAGTTCCTGTCTTGTCTGCCATACGGCTGTTAAAGATCGCGACTTTGTGTTTACGAATTACGCGCCTTGAAGATCGAAGGGACGTTAGCCAACGCCGTAAGTTTCAGAAAGTTTCGTGGCACCGAGATGTTAACTCAAGTCACTCCCATCCAACAAAAATGGAGGTAATCGCAGCAATGGTTTTTACATGGAAAAAGGTTCGAGGATTGTCGCTGTTTCTGTTCGCATTGAGTATTGTCATCGGGGTAATACTGCATCCAACACCAGCCATCTCTGAAAAATTAGCCCAAGCGTCCAATCCTAAACCTGCGATCGTGCTCGTTCATGGTGCCTTTGCTGATGCGACATCATGGCAACACGTTATTCCACTGTTGGAACGGGATGGCTATAACGTCTCTGCCGTGCAGATTCCGCTCTTGTCGCTTGCTGACGATATTACAACGACTAAGCGGATGATTGATGCTCAGAAGGGTTCTGTCGTGGTGGTTGGACATTCCTATGGTGGAAATGTGATTACGGGTGCGGCGGCTGGCAATTTGAGGGTGAAGGCGTTGGTTTATGTCAATGCTTTCGCACCAGATGTAGGTGAAAAGACGAGCGATTTGAATGGCAGATATGCAGCAGCTCCACTTAGCAAGGCAATTGTATCCGATCCGGCCAACTTTCTTTATATCGATCGGCAGAAGTTTCACAATCTTTTCGCCCAGGACATAGCGGAGACTGAGGCGCGGGTGATGGCAGCAACACAAAAGCCAATCGCTAGCGCAGCTTTTGACCAATCAGTGAATGCCATCGCCTGGAAGACAATTCCTTCTTGGTACCTCGTGACTCGAAACGATCGAGCCATCAACCCTAAGCTTCAGCGATTTATGGCTCAACGAATTGGTGCTAAGACAACTGAAGTCAACTCCAGTCATGTTCCTTTTATATCTCATCCAAAAGAGGTAACAAAACTGATCGAAGCGGCTGCAACTGCCACTGTCAAGAAGTCCTAGCGGGAAATTATATCGATGGCGTTGAGTCATCTCGATCTGCCATTCCGATACTTATAAACCTTACTGACTCCAGGAGAGCCGATTATGCCAGCTCAAAAGACACGCAACATTACTGAAATCGATCGCAGTCAGCCCTTGCTGCATCAGCATGGACATGAAATTCAGCAGTATGGCACTCTACGCAATCTGCCGATCGCACTCAGTCCCGATCCCCGCACTGAAAGCTGTACGTTAATCAATCAAATTTTGGCAGACACCATAATTCTCTATCACCTCTACAAAAAGCATCACTGGATGATGCGCGGACACACGTTTTATCAACTACATCTGTTGCTCGATAAACATGCCAGCGAACAGCTCGAATCGATCGACATAATGGGCGAACGAGTGCAAACGCTCGGTGGTGTCGCGATCGCCGACCCCCGCCATGTAGCAGAAGTTACCAAGATTAAACGTCCTCCTAATGGCGTTGAAGAAGTACCCGTGATGCTATCGCGCTTGCTCGAAGCACATGAGTCGATTATCGGGGAACTCAGAGCTGCGATTGACAAAACCGCAGCAAATCGAGATAGCGGCACGAATGATTTATTAGTAAGCCAAGTGCTACGCATGAATGAGCTACAGGTTTGGTTTCTAGCAGAACATTTGGTAGATACACCGCTGGTACACAGCTAGTTTCGATCGTTCAAGATCTTTTGTTAACAGGAGCAAACTCATGACACAACCTCTCTGGCTTTTTGGCACTCATCTCACGATCGTTGCCGATGCCACCATTACTGGCGGTAAGTACGATCTCATCGAGGGCTATTTTCCTCCAGGTACACAAACACCCCTCCATCGCCATACGCGCTATTCCGAACAACTCTACACGCTGGAAGGGGAGTTCACAGTTTGGGCGGGTAAGGACAAAGTTGTGCTAGCCGCTGGCGAAAGCTTTCTGATTGCTCCTGGCATTCCTCACGTCGTTGGCGTGCTCGGCGATAAACCAGCCCGTGGGTTGGTCGTTGCCGCCCCCAGTGCCTTTGCTCGGTTGATTGCCGCAACTGGGACGGTGGGCGAGCAAGAAGCAACTGACATGGCTCTATTTGAGAGCATTTCTGCTGAGATCGGTGACGAATTTCTGGGGCCTCCCGGAACGCTGCCGACATGATGCGATGAGAATGTAGCAATCTTTCGGAACGATGAACTCATGAACACAATCACTTACACCAATGCTCAATTGCGGAGCATTCTCAATGGATTAGGCTATACAACTGTCGATGAAACGGTCGATACTATCTTTCCGCTATCGATAGACGGTCGTTCTCTAACGAATCCATCCTTTGTGCGGGCGATCGAGAAGTTTCAAATCGACCACCAGCTTGCGGTGAGTGGAATTATCGATCCAGCTACACTCTCAGCAATCCGAACAGTGATGCAAACCTTTATTAGCAACCTAAATCGGGCGAATCCTTACGCTAAACTCGATAATCCTATGTATGATGCAGCAACGATCGCTGCCGTCAAGCTCGTTCAACTGCGACTTCCAAATGATGGCGTTGCGTCTTCTTACTTCCAGTACGAACTGGCTAAACCGCAGAATGTAGGAATCGTCTCCTACCCAGTACCAAGTCCCGCCCACACCATTTTTTTGGGTCAAGGCGATAGCGAATGGTAAGCATTCATCGAAGTCACATTTGCAGTTTTGAAGTGTTCGATTCACTGGATAAGATGTTATGAATAACTATGATTACATTGTAATTGGCGCGGGTTCGGCAGGTTGCGTCGTTGCCAATCGTCTGACCGAAGATCCTGACACGACCGTACTATTACTCGAAGCGGGCAATCCAGATACAAAACCAGAGATTCAAATTCCAATGGAATGCCCGCTGCTACTGGGCTCTGAGGTCGAGTGGGGCTACTTCGCCGAGCCGGAACCCTACCTCAACGATCGCCAAATTCTGTGTTCGCGGGGCAAAGTTTTGGGTGGCAGCAGCTCGATCAATTTCATGTACTATGTCCGAGGCAATCCACACGACTACGACCATTGGCAGGAATTGGGAAATCCTGGCTGGAGTTATCGGGATATGTTGCCCTATTTCAAGAAATCCGAGCACCAGCAGCGCGGAGCTGACGCTTACCACGGCGTAGATGGGGAGTTGAGCGTGACCGATTTAATTGCGCCGACTGTAATTTCTCAACGCTTCGTCGATGCCGCGATCTCCTTGGGTTATGAGTACAATCCCGATTTCAACGGCGCGCAGCAGCAAGGAGTAGGATCGTATCAATTTACCATCAAGGATGGGAAACGGCATAGTGCGGCGGCGGCTTTTCTCGTACCCATTCTCCAGCGTCCTAATTTAACCGT
>JBJOOY010000427.1:0-4262 GCA_046051065.1 Cyanobacteriota bacterium | reverse complement strand
TGCTCGACTTGTCTCCAGCAGCCGATCGATCGTCTCCACCAGCAGTTACGCCAACGATCGATGCGGTTAATTAACCAACCGCTCGTCCCAGAGAAAGCGGGCATGCTCTCACCCCACAAGCTGGCATTAGAACTTACCGAACTCGCGCATCAGCCGTTGGTAGTCCCGCCATTTTATGTCTGGTGGTGGAAACGCCTGACAATTGTGGCCGCAGCAACCCGCGAACTAGAATCAGCGCGTATCAGAGCTAGAAATTGCCAAGGGCGACGTGCTCGATCGATCGACATTAAATTCTCGAATGAAGAACCTTCAAACAAAGAATAGAGAAGGTAGATCCCCCTAATCCCTGACTTTCAATGGATAGCTTCTGTGGATAGCTTCTACGGCGGGGAGGAGATCGAGTGGTAGATTATTTGTCGCAAACGAGATCTACCTAGCAAACTTAGGTAGAATAGATAGATAGCTTATGTAGGCAAATATGTTTGAACTAAATAGCATTGCCGAATTTTCACGTTGTCACTGTATCGGAATTTGTGCATTTTTAGTCCCGACTAATTTATGCTTAGCGATCGCCACAATGGGCTTAACAGTAAGGGATCACATGCCTCGTCTCACTTTGGCGATCGCTATCGTCGCAATCTTCCCCGCCATCGCACTATTCCTCCACGTCGCTACTTGGTGGGCGATCGGTGTAGTAATGCTACCAACATTTATTTTACCGATTTTGGCTACGACTTGTTTGGCTATTTACGCTTATGCGATCGGCAATCCTCAGCACATGAAAAATTTACTCATTACGCTATGGGAATTCTCGCGCTCTAAGTATCAGCAATTAGTCACCAATTAAGCACTAATGTCGATCGACATTATTTTTTAGTGGCTCGCTCGATCGATTGAAAAGCATCATTTAGCCCGGGATATACCTTATCAAGTAACGAGTCTGTGAGATGTTGCTCGTCGAAATAAACTAAACCTCCCTCCATTTCGATCGGGCAAGCACGCTGTTGCAGATCGCAGAACATTGCTGCAACTGGTACGAATTGAACTCCAGGCACCCCTGCTAAGATCTTAGTTAAATGTCGATCGTGTGCGAGTGCGAATGCAGTTTTCGGGGATTTACTCACCTCAATTGGACGGCAACTATCTCGTTGTAAAATATTAAACCATTGAGGATTAGCACAGCCTGGGGTGACTACTTCTCTAGTAGGATTGGAGCCAATGACAACCATCGAGGCATGCTTGCGCTTGACCTCAGCTAGTAAAGCTAATATCTCTCGATCGTAAGCATCTACAGGCGGTAGCGAATCTCGGTGCAGATAGTTAATATATTGCTCCTTCGGAAAATATAATCGCAATACTAAAATGTCACCTGCCCCTAGGTGAGAAACGATCGATTTTTGCAAGAACCCAGTATCGATCTCGCAACCCTGAGCAGTGGAATTTGAAATGTATTCTTTCCGAAGTGGATATGGACAGCCATACCCAAATATGCCACCAAAAGCATACCCTCTTTCGCTGGCAAGCACCGATACATGTTTTGCCATTACATCGGCAAAACTATCACCGATTAACACCACTTTCTTTTTACCAACAGTATGTTCGAGGCACTTGTTGATAAATTCCTCATTAACATTCGGTTTTGGTCTGTACTTTTTGCCAGTCAATTGATGGGGAGTCATGTTACAGGTATTGACAAGTCCCCCGCTAGCAGTAATTTTGAGGCGATCTTGATGAGTGGAGTTCTTTAACAGGGTGCTCGCTCTTTGCTGCTTGACACCATTGCTTTTACTCCCTAGATACATAATTCGATCGTTGCTGAGTGCCAAAATCGTTGCAGCGGTACCAGTAACAACCCCGATGCCATAACCGATCGTTTTCCACCGCAATGCAGACCATGCCATGGCACGCAGCGGTTTTTCCACATACTGATAGGAGACAACTGCTAACAGCAACATCAAGCCTACCTGAATCGGCATAGACCACCAATGAATGCCAATCGTCCAACGACTAATCGCTAAGACAACCCAGTGCCAGAGATAGAGCGAGTAAGAGATCAGCCCTAAAGAGACAACTTGTGGCTGAGTCAACAAATTATAGGCAATTGTACCCGATCTAATCGAGGCGATCGCTACCGCCGTCATCACCACCACAAGTAAATTAGCAACGATTGCAAAAATTAGTGGTGTGCGAGGTATAAACAGTGCCAATATTAACAGGCATAGTAATCCGGTGGGATTGATGCGACTGGCAATGCTGGTTAGCCATTGGTTTTTACTCCGAAGACCGAGAAATAACATACAGCCCACTCCCAACTCCCAAAACCGAGATGGCATCAGGAAATAGGCAGCAGGTTCGTTAGTAGTATTAAGAAAGAGAAATACGATAATTGAGGCTATGGATAAACCGCCAACGCCCAGCCAGAGATTTCTGCTACCCTTGGCATTCCTGCCGAATCCGGAAAACCAGACTAAAAATGGAAAGAGAAAGTAAAATTGTTCTTCAACACCCAACGACCAAGTTTGAGTGAAAGCATTGAGTTCGGCAGAGATCCCAAAGTAATCAGTTGATTGTTTGAACAAAAAGAGGTTTGAAAACCCAAACAGTGCTGTTACTCCGGTTTTAATCGAGATATCCGGATCTGGATCGAATAGACTAATCGCTACACTACCCAGGAACACACACAGCACCAGCGCAGGTACCAGCCGCTTGATGCGGCGGGAGTAGAATCCTAGGATAAAATCACCAAAGTTCTTGTGTTGTCGCTCGGCTAGTGAGGAAGTAATCACATACCCCGAAATCACAAAGAAGATGTCTACGCCCAAATAACCGCAAGGAATAATCTCTTTGTTAAAGTGGTTGATAATGACGGCAATAACCGCTAGCGACCTTAATCCGTCAATCTCGGGGCGATAAGCAGATGATTTGCCCTTAGATGCCAGGGAATTGGGAATTGTCTGCATACAGCAATTTAAGCTCGTCCGAAAGGTAAGAAAATCTAGCCAAAGAATTTGCGCCGATTTTAATTATTTATTAAAAAAATATAACACTGTCATCGATCGATCTGCAAACAATGGTGCTGACAATATCGATCGACTACAGGAAGTCACCTCTCACATCGACAACGCCCAATCTCGATCTTAAACTCTCGCTCGCGAGAATCGATCGTTAAGAAGCAGAAGATTGAGAATTAGAAGATTGAATTTTATTGAGTTGATCGCTAGTCACTTTGTACAGCTTTTTATTACCCTGTTGCTCGAATAAAGTTTTCGCTGTTTGGAGATCGGCAATTGCTGCTGGTTTATCACCTAATTTAATAAATTTGATTAATCCTCTCGAAGCATAGGAGATGGCAAGTTTGGGGTTAATTTGGATCGCCCGATCGAAATCGCTAATTGCCCCTTGCCAATCTTGCATACTCAATCGTGCAGTACCCCGATTATTATAGGGTTCGGCTAGCTTAG
Organism: Cyanobacteriota bacterium; assembly: GCA_046051065.1. GTDB lineage: Bacteria > Cyanobacteriota > Cyanobacteriia > Cyanobacteriales > Chamaesiphonaceae > Chamaesiphon. Next base: position 801 of record JBJOOY010000427.1, on the reverse strand, counting down.
GGTTAAATTTAATGGCTCGATCGTAGTCAGTCTTTGCTCTGGGCCAGTCTTTTAGTGCTGCTAAGGCCATACCCCGATTGTTATAGGCTTCGGCATAGTCTGGTTGGATGTTAATTGCCAGATCGTAATCACCAATTGCTGCCTCTTTATTACCTAATTTAAAGCGGGCTAAGCCTCGATTATTGAACACATTGGGGGCGTTAGGATTATTTTCAATCGATCGATCGTAATCGGCAATTGCTCCTTTGTTATCGCCTAAATTAAACCGTAACAAGCCACGATTATTATATGCTGAGGGGAGATTGGGATTGAGTTCGATCGCCCGATCGTAATCAGCCATTGCCTTCTGCTGCTCGCCTAACTTCTCGTTGGCTACCCCTCGACCATAATAGCCGTCAGCAAATTTGGGGTCGATTTCTAAAGCCCGATTTAAATCTGTTAACGTCCCTGTATAATCACCTTTCTTTTCCTTTGCTACTGCTGAGATAAAGAAATCGGCTGCTTTCGGTGGATCTGTTTTGGCGATCGCGGGTAATGGTTCTAGTCCCGTATTTACACCGACATTACTAGCCAATCGCACAAAAGTATCGATCGGCACCCCCAAATCGTTACCAGTTTTAAATCGGATATTTTCATTTTCTTGGCTGGGCTTGAACTTCCCATCGATATCGCCTCGACCATGAATGGCAACCAGTTCGCCATTTTCATTAAAAACGCCACCACCACTCATGCCTGGCAATGTATTACAGCTATAAACAATTCCATAACCATTTTCAAATTCTTTAGCACTATTCGCGATTA
>JBJOOY010000426.1:0-3345 GCA_046051065.1 Cyanobacteriota bacterium | reverse complement strand
GACACTATGCGAACAGTATAAGTAAAGTAGCCTCTCTGAAAAAGGATCGATTTCACCGACTTTAGTATCAAGTGCCTTAATCAAAAATGATATTACGCCGTTTAATAGGATCTGCAATTGCGATAGTTTTGAGTCTATCTGTGTGGTCGATCGCGCCAGCCGCCCAAGCCTATGATAATCCCGAACTTCTCCCTGCAGTCCAAACCCCCGTCATCGATCTTGCCAGATCTTTTACAGCAATTCAAGAAGACAAGTTAGTTAAAGATATCGATACTTTTGAAGCCGATACAGGTTGGAAGTTGCGAGTCTTGACTCAATACGATCGAACCCCGGGACGGGCGGTGGCTAAATATTGGGGATTAGATGAAAAAAGCGTCTTAGTAGTGTCCGATTCTCGCGGTGGTAATACGCTCAACTTCCGCGTCGGTGATGATGTCTACAAACTCATGCCTAGAACCTTCTGGATCGAGCTGCAAACTAGATTTGGGAACTTATATTATGTCCGTGAAAATGGCGAAGACAGCGCGATTTTGGACTCATTAGCGGCAGTTAAAACCTGCTTGGTTAAAGGTGGTTGTAATGTCGTACCGGGATTGCCGAAAGAACAGTGGATACTGACACTAGTTACCTCCGTTCTTGGTGGGATTATTTGTGGATTTGCCGGACAATATCGCAAACCTGAGGGTGGATTTGCCTGGCAATGGGCATTAATTTTCTCACCATTATGGGGGATTTTATTTATCGCCTTTGGGATCGCACCTGTAATTACTCGTACATCTGAATGGTTACCCTTACTACGGAATTGTTCTGGATTCTTAATTGGTGTATTAGTTGCTTATCTTTCGCCAGTAATCGGTCAATCAAATCCATCGGAAGAGTTATAGATAGATTTGTAATTTCAATTTAATTTGTAGGGGTTCCCCAAGTTCCTCAGGGCTGTTTAATTCTCTAGTGATGAAGGTAGGTTTTGGTGAAATATTACTTGTAAATATTGCAGGATATTTGCATTCAGTTTTGATCGATTGATATTTAGATTTTAATTCTAATTTGTAATTCGATCGCTCAAACAGTAGATATATTAAGCTATTTGGGTATAATCGAGCGATTTTATCTGGGGGATCCCCTGAACTATTGTTATCCTCAATCATGGTTGCAATAGTATTTTAGGTGGAATTAAGCAGTAGAGTTGAGCTGTACCAATCTCGATTGGATCGGTGGGAAATTCCAAGCCAATTATTCCACCTTTCTTTAGCATTAATCGATGACAAATATTACCAAAGATCGATAATTCTGCCCATTCACTTAAGTTAGGTTCGTGTCCGACAATAGCGATGTTAGTTAAAGGTTGTTCGGGATGTAATTTTAATTCAGCTAGCCAAGATTGAATATTTCCGGCTGGTGACAAAGCGGAGGATATTTCTAATTTGGTACTCAGTTTACTGTCGATCAGGATATCTGCAGTTTGTCGAGCGCGCACTAATGGGCTAGTTACGATTAGATCGAATTTTAATCCAGATTTATACAGTCGATCGGCAATTTGAGCCATTTTTTTGCGGCCGATTTTAGTGAGAGATCTCAGTTCATCACTACCGATCGAATCTAAGTTATGTGGATCTAAATCTTCAGCAATACCGTGGCGAATTAAGTATAAGTACATATTTAGTTTAGATCGATGATTTGTTACTAACGATCGAGCGAACGCCAACAGTTGAATACTTATGCTAGAGCGATAGATCGAGCGTTCGAGCGGGAATTCTAAGTAGGGATAGTAAATAGCTTAAGTCGATCGAGGATACAACAGATTATGACGCAGCCAAATGTAGAAAAGTCGATCTATGCACGAAGTCGGCGATTTCGGTGGGAGATTTTTTTACCCCAGCGTAAGGCTTGGCTTCAGACCCTAATATTATTACCTTTTGGTGGAGCTACGGCTAACTTCTTGGTGACTAGTTGGTATTTTTCAGTCAATTCGATGGCAGAAGAAGGACAATATCCGATCGGGGTAATCTTAATGGCGATTAATATCTTGCTGCCCAGTCTGTTGTTTAGCTTTTTGAATCACTGGATTTGGTTGATGCGCAAGCAAGCCTTACCTACCTGGTATCCTCAGGCAAAAGGATTGGGGGCAGGATGTTATGCTACTCTTACGATCGCTGTATCGTTCGGGATTGTCGAGCTATTTGCCCAAAGTTTGGGAGTTTGTGGCAATCCAGAGCCGGATGTACTCAGTCAAACTCTAATTTGTACGCTCGATAACTATAGTTTCGAGTCAAAATCCTGGTTTGGGGCGTGGTTCATCATCGCTGCGTACTGCTATCATTTTTTAAACTCGATCGTCAATTGGCGCTCAAACTCCAGTCTGGTAAATCATGCCGATAACTCGCCGCAATTCTCGTTTGATGAGAATTCTTCACCACCAGAGCCTAATTCTACCTCTATGACGATCGCGAGTAACGATCGCTTAACTTTAGACAACAATCTTCGCTCACATTCGATCGATCCAATTACCACCGATGTTGAAGACTAGATCGGAAAATTCTGTCAATGTTAGAATATGACGAGATTGTTCCGCTAGTATCAGCCCGCCGTAAGGCGATCGCAACTAAGTAAATTGCTAACTCGAAATCATCATCGTCATAGTTCTCGCTTTAGGCGTTTGGAGCGAACACTGATTGGTACCGTAATTCTTTGTCTAGTTAGTTGGGGACAAACCTTTCCTAGCGTCGCCAACCCCAATTTAGTCGTTCAAAATCCAACTCAACCACAGCCGCCACCCCCGAGTAATAATAATTCGATCGATATTAGCCCAGAAATCATCAATGGTAGCCCCGTCCTCCAAAAATGGATGAAGGGTATTCCTGACGTGATGAATGATATTAAAACCGATCCGAGTTTCCGGACGCGGGTAAAAGTTGGTTATTCTCAATATCCCTCCACCGGAAAAACGGGTGGATTTCATGCTGCGGTTGATGATGTATTTTTTGGTAGCAGCGGACTCTCAGCTAGTGCCAATTATAATGCTGGGGGCAGCCGGAAGGCTTATGGCGCGGATGCACAATATTATCTGTTCCCGCTGGGTGGTCATTTTAACGTCACACCACTAGTCGGATTTCGCCATCTCGAAACTGATAAGTACAATCGCAATGGTTTAAATCTGGGCGTTAAATTAATGCTAGTTCCCGCGCGTGGTGGTGGTGGAGATATATCTCTGAGTCAAAGTTGGGTAGGTTTAGGTAGTAACACTGAGACAGGCTTGACAACGCTCTCAGTCGGGTATGCACTCACGCATAATCTGCGGTTGTCTACAGATATTCAACAGCAAAATGCTAAAGAAAATTACGATAG
>JBJOOY010000425.1:0-2844 GCA_046051065.1 Cyanobacteriota bacterium | reverse complement strand
AGCTCCGGTGAAATTCGCAGCGGTTAAGTTTGCCCCTTGAAAATTTACCCCCCGCAAATCAGCACCGCTCAAGTCTGCACCACTGAGATTAGCATTGCTAAAATTAGCCCCGATCGCATTCAATTTTTGTAAATTAGCTTGTTTTAAGTCAACGCCACTAAAGTTAACTCGATATAAATCCTCGGGATCGCTGGGTGTGCCATCTACTCGATCGCGAATGGCTGCTAAAATTTCTACAGGTGTGATGGGAGAATCGTTCACGGTTATTCTATTAACTCATTATTTATCAACTTTATCGTAAACTTGCGCGTACATAGGATACAACCATGCCACTAATTCCACCGATGACGATGATGGACTTCTTTCGCAAAAGTGAGGGAACCTGGTTGACGCTAAGAGCGGTCCATCACTTCGATCTGGTGGATGATGAGTCGGGAGAATCTAATTTAATCGTCCGCGCCATCCCGCAACACGACCCGAAAGTGCTCGCCATCTGCGCACAACAATCGATCGATCCCGCTCGCGCAATGGGTGGGGCGGTATTTATGTGGCAAGCTAATTTATACGATGCACCACCGAATGAAGATTATGGCGCAGTACTCGTCGATGTCCCCGATGACGATCGAAAACTAGCTGGGAAATTAATTCGCGATCGTGGATATGTTGAGAAAATTCCCGTGATTTCGCGGTATTGGTTCGGACAAGATGGTATTTTGACGATCGATACTGAATATGACAATAATCAAGGACAAGAACGTTGCTGGTTTATCACCGATGATTTCCGCGTCCGCGTCAGCAGTGTCCGGATGATGAATGGGGTTAATTTAACCACTTACTGCTCCGAGCGTCGCTGCCTCTGTGACAGTACTCTAACCGCAATGATCGATCGAAATCTCGATCGAGTTACGTAATATAAATCGTCAATTGTCATCCCCTATCCTATATTCTCTAAATCTCGATCGGGAAACAACACTAGGGAATACTGACGACGATCGAGTATTCCTGATAAACTAGAAGTTGAAGCACAATCTCAACGCGATAATAAGACGAAGCTTCCAGTCCTGTTGGAGCTATCTTAAGTGAACAATAACATTAACAATCCAAATCTATTTCAAGTAAACCTCCCTCGATTTCAGTCTTGGCTGACATTTGTGGCAATCTGTCTGCTATTGGGTAGTCTAGGTTTAGGGTGGGTAGTTAAATCAGCCCTGATTGTAGTCGGATTGTTCATTCTGACCCCAATTGTCGGGTTTCTTGGCTTCTTCTGGTGGTTGCGCCGCAGCATCGTCCAGGCTGAATGTCCAGTATGTAGCTATCCAATTCAAGGAATCGATGGCAATGAGGTTCAGTGTAGCAACTGTGGCGAATTGATGAAGGCCGAGCGAGGTCAGTTAGTTCGCGATACTCCACCAGATACGATCGATGTTGTCGCAGTTGAAGTAATCAGTGACTAGTGAAAAGTGACTAGTGAAAATCGAACGCTTGCACATATTCATAACCAATAATATTAAATGACTTCCCCACCACCTCAAGATTGGCAAAGCCGCTTCCGTAATTTTAAGATCGATCTCGATCCCGCTCGATCAAAAACTCAGTCTCTCAATGAAATTGATGTCGATGCTACAGGCTTTGGGAGCGAAACACTCCAGCACGGCTATCAACAATTAAGTTCATGGTTTCAGGGGATCCCAGCTAGTGGAAAGGTCTGTGCGATCGCCGTTGGGGGCTTATTGAGTCTGACATTGATCAAAACTGTTTTTCAACTTGTCAGTTCTCTAATTACTCTCTCGGTGTTTGGGGTCATCTTGTACCTCATTTATCGATTTTGGATTGCACCGAAAAGTAGTGACTAGTGGACAGTGGCTAGTAACTGGTAGTGAGCATAAATCGATCGCCTAAGTACTAAAACAGTGAGGAATTAATTCCCCACTGTTTAATTTAAGGTTCCTGATATTTAGATGGTGTTGCTATGTTCATTGAAGTTTCCTAGCCACTAGCCACTAGCCACTAATTCGCTACAGCTTCTTCCGGATGTAGTAAGCAGGATAATTGTTTAACACCGCGTTGGAGATGGCGGGTAACGGTCATGGGACTGACACCGATCTTTTTAGCAGCTTCCTTGCGGGGTAAACCCTTAATATACACATAATCGATCGCTTGTTTAGTCTTAATTTCCAGCTGAGAGATCGCACCTTCTAGTTGCTGACGCTCTTCTTCGACATATTGACGTTGCTGTTCTTTGGTATCTGGCAAACTATCACCCAACGTTACAGGGCAATCTAACATTTGTCCAACGGTTGCATCTAGGCTTAAAGCTTGACGATTGTGATCCGCAGCTTGGGTTTCACGCCATTCATGGACAGACACATTCAAGACAGCAGCAATTTCTTCATCACGAGGTTTCCTACCCAACTTAGTTCTCAGTTGTTGGCGCACCTTTTCACCTTCTTTCTGGAGTTCTTGCCAACGACGAGGAATTTTCAGGACGCTACTCTTATCACGCAAGAAGTGTAAGACTTCTCCTCTAATATACGGAACGGCAAAAGAGCTAAAAGCACAGCCTTGATAAGGATTAAAACGTTCGATCGCGCGAATCAAACCTAAATAACCAATTTGCTCCAAGTCTTGATATGGTTCGGCACATTGACGACCAATGCGGTGGGCAATCTGTCTGACTAACCCAGCATTCAGCAAGACCAGCTGATTGCGAACTTTGACACTAGGTTGCTGATAATAATTTATCAGTAAAGACATCGATTCAGAGTGAGCGGAAGACTGAGTAGTCATCATAAAACAACCTTGTTACAAGATAGATGCTGTCCGTCTGATGTAATCATTTGCCAA
>JBJOOY010000424.1:0-3706 GCA_046051065.1 Cyanobacteriota bacterium | reverse complement strand
TGTCTAATTGTCGTTGTCTGTCATTAATTTGCGCCTGAATTTCATGCGCTTTTGCTTGGAGACTAGCGATCGCTTCTTGACGGTAGCGAGTACTCTCTTCAATCGCTCCTTCGATCGAGGTAGTTACTTTGTCAGAGATTTCGCTTCCCGTCCCCTTGAGCTCAGCCATTGCTACAGTTACGGCATCTTTAAGGATTGTCCGCATTTGCCCTGTGCCTTCTTTGAGTTCTGAGACTGTTTGAGTAGCTGCATCTGTTAAGATGCCACGAATATTTTCGGATCTGAGCTTACCCTCTTCCTTGGCTTGACCCAAGTTTTCGTTAATTCTATCTTTGATTGGCTTAGACATACATATTTAGCTCCTAAACATTTCGATTGTCTTTCGCCTATCTTTAGTTAAAAAGAGCGATCGGTAAATTAAATTAAGACAATCGGTTTACTTCATCTTGATTCTAAAGCTGTTACTAGCTTATTACACTCGATCGATTTTAAAATCTACCGTTAGGATGAGATTTGCGACTGGCTAAGTATCCCAATGTGCGTATCGATCGGCATGTCATGCAAACATATTCGAACATAAACGATCGAAGCTCCAACTCGATCGACTAAAATAGATACTTAAACTATCCGATGAGATTTAAATAGGTGCAAGCAAGATCTGTCTTCGATACTCGTCCCCGATTACTGATTGCATTAGCAATTGCAGTGCTCGTCGGATGTTTATTACCTCATCAATGGCGATTGCCAGTTAGATCGATCGCTGCTTGGGATGTTGGGGCAGTTGTGTTTTTATGTTTGACTGTGCTGATGATGAATCGATCGAATCATCACACGATCCGCGCGCGGGCTGCGATCGATAACGAGCGGCGCTGGCAAATTTTGTTAGCAGTATTAACAGGGATTGGAATTAGTTTGCTTGCCCTTGTGTACATGCTCAAGGATGGGAAAAATCTCGGATCAACAGTGCTAACTTTGCATATAAGTTTGGCAGTATTAACGGTAATTTGCTCGTGGCTATTAGCCCATACAATGTTCGCGCTTTACTATGCGCACACTTATTATCTCGGACAAATTAAACAACCCGATACACCGCCTGGTTTAGATTTTCCTGAAGAGAAGGAACCAGACTATTGGGATTTTATCTACTTTTCGTTTGTGATTGGGATGACTTCCCAAGTTGCAGATGTCTCGATTAATAGCCGCAGATTTAGAAAGTTGTGTATTTTACATGGGATTTTATCTTTTTTCTTTAATACCGCAATTATTGCCATGAGTATTAATTTGGTTGCTGGTTTAGTCTAGTGCTTCTAGATTGAGTGTCGCGATCTGCTCGGTAGTTTGTAGTTCGCTGTTCTCTGCTAAATCTGCTGAAGATTCTGGTAAATCAGGCGATTCCGGTCGATCGAGATTTTCCTTGATTACAACTAACAGAGCTTGAGGATCGGTATTTTTTTGCATTTCCTCTGCTTCGATATCTAGACGATCTGGGACGTTTGGTAAGTCGCTGCGGAGTTCTTCTACCAAGGCGATCAGTTTGGCAATCTTTTGTTCGGTGAGGAGATTTAGTTGAAGGGTAAGATGCGAGCGCTCTTCAGCCAGTTTTTCTTGACGAGTTTGATAAATTAGTACGCCTGTTGAAATTAATAAGGATGCAACATCTAAACCCTCCTCATGGAGATTGAATGTCGGTAAATCCCAGTGCAGTAGATTGTGCTTGACTAGTTGACTGCACAACCACCAGGTACTAAAAAAAATAATTTGACCGTAAAGAAATCGAGGTTTACCGCACACCGTCGCCGCACGTTCTAACATCCGTTGATGCGTAGGGATATTGCGCCCATGCTCGGTTTCTAACTCGATAATGGTCTCGATATTTTTTAAGATCGATTCTGGTAGAGATTGAAGATTGTTAATTTCATTAGCATCAGTCAACATAATAAGGGTTAGGATCGACTAATTTAATTTTTAGGTACCCCGATTACTATACGCACACTAGTGGTAAAAATAAATCCACCTAAAGGGAGATTTACAAAGAAGTGCTGGACTGGCAAGCATAAGATATAGGCAAAACCAGGATCTAGCAAGGCAAAATGGTTAGTAGTTAGGAAATAGGAGTAAATCGTGAATTTGCTGACCCAATTATTACTGTCCAATTTATTCGATCCACACGAGCATTGTTATCTGTGGAAACCTGAGTTGGTAGGGTTGCATCTAGGATCGGATCTGACAATCGCGATCGCTTATTGCTCGATTTCGGCGATCCTGTTCTATTTTGCCCATCACCGGAAAAATTTATTACCATTTAATTCGATCTTGAGACTATTTGGCGCGTTGATGCTCCTAAATGCCATTACTCACCTCCTAGAGATTTGGCTGCCGTTGCCGCCCATTTACTGGCTCTCAGGTAGCGTTAAAGCGATCGCGGCTGTTGTTTCGGTCTATACTGCCGTAGTATTGGTAAAATCGATCCCTCAGGTGCTAGCACTGTTGAGTCCGGCGCAACTAAACACGAGCGATCGAGAAATTCAGCAACTGAATGAGGAACTAGAACTCCGGGTGGCAAAGCGGACGCAGGAGCTAGAAGCAGCAATGCTACAAGGGCAAGATCTCGCCGAACGGATGGAATTGGCGATCGATGCTGCCCGCTTGGGTGTGTGCGATTGGAATATCGTCACCCAAAAAATCACCTGGAATGACTATCACGTCAGGCTGCTAGATTATGTCCCTGGCGCAGCAGCATACACTTATGAGGATTGGGCTAAGCGAGTTCATCATGAAGACTTGGATCGGGTTAATGCCGCCCTAGATTCAGCCATGAGCGCGCACACCGATTACTCATCCCAGTATCGCGTTATTTGGGATGATGGTAGCATTCATTGGCTCGATGGGTTTGGGAGATTTTACTACGATGCCGAGGGTCGGGCGATCCGGATGACTGGTTTAGCCACCGATATTACAGAGCGCAAGCAAGCAGAGTTAGCCTTAAAAGATAGCGAAGAAAGACTGCAACTGGCGATCGAGGGTTCGCGCATGGGCACTTATGATTGGAATTTAGTCACCGATCGAATCGTCACCAGTGCTTATTTTAATCAGTTGATGGGTTACGCCCCAGCGGCAGAGTATACCTATGCAGATTGGGAACGCCAACTGCATCCAGAAGATTTACCGAGCGCGATTACAGCGCTCCAACAAGCGACAATCGAGCGGAACATCTACGCCCAAGACCACCGAGTAATTTGGTCAGATGGCAGCATCCACTGGATCGGTGCCTTCGGTCGCATTTATTATGATAGTGAAGATCGAGCGGTGCGGATGGCTGGGATGATTAATGATATTACCGAAGCGAAGCGCGACGAAGTCGTTCGCAAGCAGCTAGAAGCGGAGCGGCTAGCGGTAGAGCAAGAGCGCGATCGCTTTTTCAATCTGTCCCTGGATCTGCTGGGAGTCGCCAATTTTGATGGCTACTTCACACGGTTAAATCCATCATTCGAGCGAGTTTTTGGCTTCACTGCTGGTGAATTAACAACGCAACCCTTTGTTGACTTCGTGCATCCTGACGATCGAGCGACTACAATAGCTGCTGCCCAACAACTCAGTGCGGGTGAAGTGTTGGTGAGCTTTGAAAATCGCTACCGCTGCCAAGATGGCTCATATCGCTGGGTGCTGTGGAGTGCGACGCCAGATCTAGAGAAAAAGTTAATCTATG
>JBJOOY010000423.1:0-8951 GCA_046051065.1 Cyanobacteriota bacterium | reverse complement strand
CATTGGCAGCATTCAGACTCGGTGTTTTGCCAGTCAGCGGAATGGAAACGAGATGGTCGCAACTTTTTTGAGTGAGTAAACTCAAACCTTCACCTTCTGCGCCAATTGCTAGTACCAACGGCCGACGATCGGTAAAATCGATGTGATAAATTGCTTGTTCTGCCTCAGCAGTGGTGCCATAAATCCAGAATCCAGCTTCTTTCAGTTGAGCTAGAGCGCGACTGAGATTAACAACTCGCGATACTGGCAGATGCTCTAAAGCTCCAGCAGCTACTTTTAAGACAGTAGAAGTAATCCCAACCGCTCGACGTTGGGGGATCACTACGCCTTGGGCACCCAAAGCTTCAGCACTTCTGACGATCGAACCGAGATTTTGCGGATCGGTAATTCCATCCAAAACGACAATTACCGGATGATCGGTAGCAGCCTTGGCTCGATCGATCAGTTCTTCAAGTTCGAGATAGTCATGGGGTGCTACTTGAGCGACAATCCCCTGATGATTGCCCCCATTGGCTAAATATCCCAACCTTTGCGCATCGACCTCATCAATGACTGTTCCATTTGCTTTGGCTTGGGCGATCAGGGTAAAAAAGGCTGGATGGTGGCGGAGTTTGGAGAGTACCCAAATCCGATTGATTTGGCGTTCGTTTTCGATCGCGGTGAAAACTGAATGCTTGCCGTACAGATAGTCAGTAACTTCTTCTTCGGTGACTTCTGGATCTGGTCGATCTTGCCACCCACCTCGATTGTGGCGATCGTTAGGCGGACGATCTCGCCACTGTTTGGTACTGGCTCGATCGTCAGAACGGCGATCTCCAAATGAGGAAGCGCGATTGTCCCGATCTGCTGAGGTTGCGCGGGGGCGATCGAATCTGTCTGTGTCACTGCGACGAGCATCGCGACTGCGATCCTCCGATCGATATCCACCGCGATCTTCGCTTGAAGATGCATCTCGCCGTGGTTGATATTTATCCGAACGTGGTGAATACTTACTAGACTTACTCGGTTTAGGCACGCCCCAATCAGGCTCGTCCGCGCGGGGTTTAGCTCCGCGACGATCGCTGCTATTTAATTTTGGTCTGTCAAAATTCGTACCACCTTCACCAGTACGCGGGCGATAGCTGCGATCTCTGTCAAAATTTCTAGCGCCATCAGTCTTGCGCGGACTCCGACTGCGATCCTCAGATCGATCGCGATCATACCCACCTTCATTCCGGCGAGGCTGTTCGTCTCTACGCTGGGGTCGATCGAAACTACTGTCTTGACTGCGGCTGGGGCGAAAATCGCGATCGCCACTGCCCGAACCATCGCGATTTTCCCGACGTGGAGCAGGTTTACCACCACCATCAGCGCGACGAGGTTTGAATGCCATATGAGTTAGCTAAAATTATGGAGTTGGAGTCGAATCAAAATTGGAGCAGGGCTAGCACTTGGGCAAGCCGCTGGGGATTGGTTATATAAAGATAACCGATTAAAGTCTCAAAACTCGTAGCTTGCTGATAAACTTCGGGATCGAGGCGACGCGGACGACCAGTGGCCGCATTCCGACCTCGCCGTGATACATCCAATTCTGCGGATGTCAGATGGGGTGAAAGTAGTTGCAAATGTTGAGATTGGGCTTCTGCACGGACTTGAGCGACAACTTGTTGATGGTAAACATGAGCGCGCTTGGGTGGCAGTAGAAACTTACTGCGGACGTGGAGTTCGTAGACAGCATCTCCTAGATATGCCAAAGCTGCTGGGGATAGTTGCGCTACTCGATCGGCAGGTATGACTGGAGGATTTAGCTGTCGATCGCTTTGCGTTAGCTCAGTTTCATCCACAGCAATTGTTAATAGCTCAAAAATATTAGTTTAGCTTTCTCATCTTATCAAGATCTATCAAAACTGGTAAAAATTTATATATTTTGATACTCAGTAATAATCGATCGATGACAAAGAAATTGCGGCTAGAGTTTATCTAGCCGCAAAATTAGACATTTAAGCTGGTGAGACCCGAGTAACAGCAGCCTCGATCGATGGTTGTAGTGACAGAAACTGTTCTAACCGAACTAGTTTGACAGTTTGGGTCACGCGGGCATTCGTCACAATTTGGACTGTTCCACCTTCAACACTTTGAGCCTTTTTGACTAATTGCACCAAGGCACCTAGTCCAGAGCTATCTACAAAGTCAATTTTGGACAGATCCAGAATGAGATTTTTGGGGCCTTCTTCAACACATTTTTCCATCACCTTTCTAAAAGTTGGTTCAGAAAATGCATCTAATAAGCCAGTGAGCCTGAATAATTGATAGTTATCTTTAATTTCGCGAGTACCTCGGAGACTCACGGTTAGGGTTAGTGGTGCAGCGATAATAGAATAGCCTCCTCGAACTTTATTTGAAAACTTAATTTATTTATGAGTGGTATAGAATAATACCTTGGATCGATCACAAATTACGTCGATTTTGTCAACTTGACTTGAGGGAATAGGGAATAGTAATTTTTTATCCTTTGCCTCTTGTTGTTCCCTAAACTTTAACCTTTTGCTGCTCGCATTTGTTGAACAAATTTGGCAAATAGATAGTCGGCATCATGAGGGCCAGGACTGGCTTCTGGGTGGTATTGAACGGAGAAGCAGGGTAAAGTTTTGTGCCGCAATCCCGCGATCGTGCGATCGTTTAAATTGAGATGAGTAATTTCGATCTCCTCACTTAGTGATTCAGCAGCAATTGCAAAACCATGATTTTGGCTGGTGATTTCCACTGTTTGAGTTAAACCTGCTGGTTGATTGAGTCCACGATGACCAAATTTGAGCTTAAAGGTTTCAGCCCCAAGCGATAAACCCAGAATTTGATGACCCATACAGATACCGAACATTGGCTTGTTAGCACTCAATAACTCTTTGGTTGTAGCAATTCCTTCAGTAACAGTAGCGGGGTCGCCTGGGCCATTTGAGAGAAAGATACCATCAGGATTATAATTGAGAATTTCAGCCGCTGGGGTATTCGCAGGTACAACAATGATTCGACAACCATAAGTAGCCAAACGTCGGAGAATATTCCGCTTGATCCCAAAGTCTAGTGCGACTACGACAAAAGTCTCGTTTTCACTAGCATTAGATTCAGCTTTAAATTCCCAGAGTGGTTCGCTAGGTTCGGACCACTCATATGCTTGTTGAGTAGTAACATTATCGACTAGGTTTAATCCAGTCATACTGGGAGCCGAACGCACCAAATTGAGTAACTCAGCCGGATCGAGAATTTCGGTAGAAATCGCTCCGTTCATGGCTCCAGCCGATCTCAATTTTCGCGTCAGGGCGCGAGTATCGATCCCATAGATACCAGGAATATCGTGATGTTGAAGATATTTGGGCAGGGAAGCCGTCGATCTCCAGTTACTGGGACGATAACAAATATTCCGCGCGATCGCCCCCCTAATTTGAGGGATTTGGGATTCCTCATCATCGGGGTTGACACCTGTATTACCTAGTTCTGGATAGGTAAAGACCACAATTTGACCGCGATAGCTGGGATCGGTAAGGACTTCCTGATAACCAGTCATGCCAGTATTGAAGACAACCTCTCCAATTGTCGTGCCCATCGCTCCAAAAGAGTGCCCGGGGTAGGTTGTGCCATCTGCTAGGACTAATAGCGCGGGTAATACCGCAGAAACAGACATAAAATTATCTACGAACGGGACGTAATGGCGAGGACATCCTACCATGAATTGTCGTCATCAAGTCGATCGTTAGTGACAATCGATCGAGTCCACTTAATATCTGACCTGACTCCAAGCTTTCAGTTATGCATCTTTACTCATAAATTTATCCATTGTCAATCCAAAATCTTGATTTTTAGCAAACTCCAACAACACTCCAAAATTTTGGCGATCTACAGGCGGGCACTCCAAGTTAGAATTTTTAAGGACAGTTGATAAATTCTGAGTATCAAATATCATCGGTGCTGATGTAATATAAGGTGTATAGATTTTACCAACAGTTTTGAAATACAAAGACTCAATGCGATTCAATGAAGTGGGAATGGTCTCTGATACGTCTATTCCTTGGATCTTAAACAGATCGAGTATTGAGCTAAAATACAAGCTATGGGGAGTTTCTGCATTATTTACTAAATGATAGCTTTCTCCTGGATCTTTTTGCGTACAAACTTGATACATTACCTTGGCAGCATAGTCTGAAGGTACAATATTTAGCCCGCTATTCATGCTGTAACAAATTTTGGCATTAATAGTTAATCGATCCTTGTATCTACCTTCAATATTGTTAGTTGTTTTCAGCTTCATGTACAACCAAAATCCTGCCCAAGCATAGAAAACATCAAATTTATTGATACTACCCAATGGCTGTTCGATTAATCTGCCGCAGATAGTGGAAGGCCGAAAACATCTGTATCTAATGCCTTGCTCTTTGGCAAATTCTCTCGTTTTAATTTCTGCCTCTATTTTAGATAATTCATAGGGATTTCTAAATCCCTGAAGAAGATTGATATAATTTGGCATGACTTGTCCAGAAATATTGCCACAGCCGTAAGCTGAACTAACATAGCA
This sequence comes from Cyanobacteriota bacterium, assembly GCA_046051065.1. Taxonomy (GTDB): domain Bacteria; phylum Cyanobacteriota; class Cyanobacteriia; order Cyanobacteriales; family Chamaesiphonaceae; genus Chamaesiphon. The sequence continues at coordinate 4,405 of JBJOOY010000423.1, read as the reverse complement.
GAATTCATGCACTTCAAGCGATCTTACTAATTCTAATATTCGCTCGGTTCCCCTGACATTAGATTCCCAGAGATGATTTTTGACAGCGATCGAATCTCGGAAATCTGTAGCTGAAGCAATGTGAAAAAAGATATCAATTGGTGAGGCTTTGAGTATTCTTAGATCTGCTGAAGATATTGCTAAATTGTTTACTTGGAGATCTGCATGTATATACTGAATATCTCGATCAAAAAAATCGTTGATTTCATCTGCTTGTTCTACCTGTATCCCTAAATAACTGATCGCGTCTTGTCGAAATTCAAAACTTTTAAATCTCGCGGTCAAAGTATTACTGCCTACACTGCGACCTAGAATAACTATTTGCAACTGTGTAAGATTTTGCCGATGTTGCTTGATATATTCAAAGAGTAGGTTCCTACCTAATAAACCTGTTGCTCCAGTCAAAGCAATGCGTAGCTTTGTCATGAAAGTGATGCCCCCATATTTTGTTCATCACTGTACAGTAAAACTTCGGCTCAAGTAGTAAAATGTTATACATAAAATTTACAATTCAGCGTAGCAGCCGAAGTAAATTCACCACAGGAATTGAGAACTAGAGTGGAACAGGGAGATAAGTTTACTGTTTGACTAAAGCTTACGCTAAACTAAGAAACTGTAGGATACATCCATGAATTATGGCAACCGTTGGCAAAGTCTCTTTAGCAAAGAGCATCAATAGATTGCCTAGTAAAATCCCCACATGCCCAAGGCACCCGCACTTCGGATTTGCTCAATGCAGGCAAGGGGAATCCCTACATCGCCCATAACCACAAACTTACTGCCCCAATGACCAACGTTCCTGTTTCGCGCATTCGTAACTTTTCGATTATCGCTCATATCGATCATGGCAAATCTACCCTGGCCGATCGATTGTTGCAGGATACGGGTACTGTCAGCAATCGGCAGATGAAAGAGCAGTTCCTCGACAATATGGAGTTGGAGCGGGAACGGGGCATCACGATCAAGCTCCAAGCGGCGCGGATGAACTATACTGCTCAGGATGGTCAGGAATATGTCCTCAATCTGATCGATACACCCGGACATGTAGACTTCTCTTATGAGGTATCTAGAAGCTTATTAGCTTGTGAGGGGGCATTATTGGTAGTCGATGCGTCTCAAGGTGTCGAGGCGCAGACGTTGGCGAATGTCTATTTGGCATTGGAGAGTAATTTAGAGATTATTCCCGTATTGAATAAAATCGATTTACCAGGTGCAGAACCAGAACGGGTAAGAGCAGAAATCGAAGAAATCATTGGTTTAGATTGTAGTGGGGCGATTTTAACTTCGGCGAAACAAGGGATTGGGATCCAGGAGATTTTAGAATCAGTCGTATTATTAGTTCCACCACCACGAGATACGATCGACGAACCTTTACGGGCGCTAATTTTTGATAGTTATTACGATAGTTATCGGGGCGTAATCGTCTATTTCCGCGTGATGGATGGGAGTGTCCGCAAGGGCGATAAAGTTCGCTTAATGGCAAGTGGGAAGGAATATGTCATCGACGAACTCGGTATTCTCTCACCCACGCAAATCGAGGTAGACGAACTCCACGCGGGGGAAGTGGGTTATTTCGCAGCATCAATTAAGGCGGTGGGCGATGCGCGTGTCGGCGATACGATTACTCAAGTCAAACATCCTGCGTCGAAACCGCTAGATGGTTATGCAGAAGCCAAGCCGATGGTATTTTGTGGGTTATTTCCGACGGATGCAGATCAATATCCGGAGTTGCGAGAAGCATTGGATAAACTGCGGCTGAATGATGCTGCGCTCCAGTTTGAACCGGAGACATCGAGTGCGATGGGGTTTGGCTTCCGCTGTGGATTCCTCGGGCTTTTGCACATGGAAATCGTGCAAGAAAGGTTGGAGCGAGAATACGATCTCGATTTAATTACTACTGCGCCATCGGTAGTGTATCGGGTGACTGATATGCAAGGCGAGCAAACTTATATCGATAATCCGAGTACGTTACCCGATCCCAATCATCGTCAAAAGATTGAGGAACCCTATGTCAAATTGGAGATGATTACGCCGGAAGAATATGTGGGAACTTTAATGGAATTGTGCCAAAATCGGCGCGGTGAATTTAAGGATATGAAATATCTCACCAAAGGCAGAACGACGGTGATTTATGAGTTACCTTTGGCGGAAGTTGTAACTGATTTCTTCGATCGAATGAAGTCAAATACGCGGGGTTATGCGAGTATGGAATATCAACCGATCGGTTATCGGGAAAATAATTTGGTTAAATTAGACCTAATGATCAATGGCGATCCTGTCGATGCCCTGGCAATGATCGTCCACCGCGATAAGGCATATAATGTCGGTCGGGCAATGACTGAAAAGTTAAAAGAATTAATTCCTCGTCATCAGTTTAAAGTACCAATTCAAGCCGCGATCGGTAGTAAAATTATTGCCAGTGAAAATATCCCTGCCCTGCGCAAAGATGTACTTGCTAAGTGTTATGGTGGTGATATTTCGCGGAAGAAAAAACTGCTCCAAAAACAAGCAAAAGGTAAAAAGCGGATGAAATCTGTCGGTACGGTAGATGTACCGCAAGAGGCATTTATGGCTGTGTTGAAATTGAATAAAGATGATTAGGGGCTTGCTGTTTATTTATGTGCCAAATGCATAAAGCTCGATCGATCTTAATTGTCGATCTAGATTTAAATTGAATGAGCTATAGTTGTCGAGCATTTAAACAAAATTAATAGTATTTCCCTCAACTCGATCGAATCCAATGGATTATTATATCGCCCCCACTTTTCTCGATAAATTAGCCGTACATATTACCAAAAATTTTCTCGATCTACCCGGAGTAAAAGTGCCGCTAATTTTAGGCGTACATGGCCGTAAAGGTGAGGGGAAAACTTTTCAGTGCGAACTAGTCTTCGATCGAATGAAGGTGGAAGCAATTCATATTTCGGCGGGAGAATTGGAAAGTCCCGATGCGGGTGATTCTGCTAGATTAATTCGATTGCGATATCGAGAAGCTGCTGAATTGATTAAAATTCGCGGCAGAATGGCAGTATTATTTATTAATGATATCGATGCTGGCGCAGGTAGATTCGATCGAGGGACACAATATACTGTTAATACGCAGTTAGTAAATGCCACGCTGATGAATATTGCCGATAATCCTACTAATGTACAGTTACCAGGCAGTTATGATTCAACACCATTACCGCGAATTCCAATTATTTTAACAGGGAACGATCTATCAACGCTCTACGCACCGTTGGTTAGAGATGGACGGATGGATAAGTTTTATTGGATACCAACGCATGAGGATAAAATTGAGATCGTCAGCGGCATATTTGCACCCGACAATATTTCACATCGTGAAATTGTTACTTTAGTCGATCAATTTTCGGAGCAAGCAATTGATTTTTTTGCAGCAATGCGGGCGCGAATATACGACGAACAAATTCGTGATTTCATTCATCAAGTTGGCTTAGAAAGAGTGGCAATGGAAGTAGTTAATCCGGCAAATGGGATCACACCTTCTTTTCCTAAACCATATTTTACAACTTCACGTTTAATCGAATTTGGGAATATTTTAGTTCGAGAGCAAAAATCTGTAACTGAAGGTAAATTGGTAGAAGAATATAATCGCATTCGTTACACTTAATCGTCTCAGTTGTTAATTACCTGTGATAATTACTTATAGTCCAGCTTATACGATCGTCCCTACTTATGAATGTTTCAATCGCTGTAGCTATTGCAACTTTCGGGTCAATCCTAGCGCAGATATTTGGATGACAATCGATCGAGCGACGGAAATTCTTACCACTCTTCAAGGTACTGGGATCTGTGAAATATTGATTTTAAGTGGTGAAGTTCATCCCCAATCTACACGCAGACAAGCTTGGATCGATCGAATTTACGATCTGTGCAAACTAGCGCTAAATATGGGATTTTTACCGCATACTAATGCTGGAATATTGAGCTTTACCGAAATGCAGCGATTAGCTGAGGTGAATGTTTCGATGGGCTTAATGTTAGAATCGCTCAATCCAAATTTACTGACAGAAGTTCATCGTCGCTCACCGAGTAAAGTACCAGCAGTTAGACTCGAACAACTTAATTGGGCGGGTAAATTACAAATTCCATTTACGACGGGTTTATTACTAGGAATTGGCGAATCGGCTAGCGATTGGGAAATTTGTTTACAGGCTATTTCAGATCTTCACGATCGATGGGGACATATTCAAGAAATAATTTTACAACCATATCGTCCCGGGAGTCAGGAAATTTTAGCTGGAGCGGGATTTGAACTCGATCTTTTGCCCACAGTAATTCGATTAGCCAGACAGATTTTACCCCTGAATATTACGATTCAAATTCCACCAAATTTAATCCCTAA
>JBJOOY010000422.1:0-4660 GCA_046051065.1 Cyanobacteriota bacterium | reverse complement strand
CCCGCTGTTCGAGCATCGCTCCTTTAGGTTTACCTGTAGAACCGGAGGTATAAATAACATAAGCCAAATTACCAGGATGACAGCGGATTGGTAAATTATCCGGAGATTGTTGAGATTGAGCCAGTTCTTCCCAACTGAGGATTTGAGTGGGCGATCGATCTAGGTTGCCGATCGCTTGACTGATAAGTGGTGCTAACTGGTTAGTCGCGATCATAAATGGCACCTGACTTTGCTCGCAAATCTGTGCTAACCGATCGATCGGATCGTCCGGATTTAGGGGAAGATAAGCTCCTCCAGCTTTAAATATTGCTAAGATGGCGGTGAGAAAGTCAAGACTTCGATCTCCGAGTAAGGCAACCAGGGTTTCTGCTCCGACACCCCGATCGACGAGATAATTAGCCCAGCGGTTAGCTTGAGTATTTAACTGATGATATGTGAGTTGTCCTTCTGCAAATACTGCGGCGATTGCATCTGGAGTTCGTGCGACCTGTTGCTCGAATAATTGGGGAAAACACTGGTCTAGTGGATAGTCTGAGTTAGGATTAATCGCAGTGGTGAGTAATTGTTGGCGTTCATCGGGTGTAAGTAACTCTAGGGAGGCAATCGATTGCGCTGGGTTACTAACGATACTAGTTAATAAAGTTTGGAAATTTCCGACTAGGCGATCGATCGTCACACGATCGAATAGATATTGATTGTATGCTAGTTTACCGACTAACCCCGATTCCGTGAGCTCGATCAACAGGAATAGATCCTCGTTAGTGCTGATGCTTGCTGGTTTCAGGGGCGTGAGTGTTGATTCGGACAGTTCTAGCTCTGCTAGTGGGTCATTTTTTACCAGTAATTTCACCTGAAACATCGGTGCATAGCTACGATCGGGCTCTGGTTGCAGTGCTGCGACTAGGTGCTCGAATGGGAGATCTTGATGTTCGGATGCAGCCAATGTCATCGATCGCACTCGATCGAGCAGTTCGCTGAAGCTAGGATTGCCGGACAATTGGGTGCGGAGGACGAGGATATTATTCTGACGATGGCGACTAGCGATCGGCGCACCAATCACAATGTCATCTTGTCCGCTGTAGCGGGAGAGTAAGGTTGCCACCGCAGCTAGCAGCGTCATAAATAGGGTCGTCCCCGATGTTTGGCTCAACACAACAAGCTGCTGGCTTAATTCTGAATTTAATTCAAACTCTTTGCAGCCGCCTTGGTAGGTGTGAATAGCTGGGCGGGATCGATCGGTTGGCAGATCTACTAGCGGTGGGGCTTGGTCGAGTTGCTTTTTCCAGTAAGATAATTGAGTTGCGATAACTTTTCTATTCTGTAGATATTCTCGCTGTTGTTCCCGATCGATATCGGTTGTTTCAGATCTACTACTCACTAATTTAACTCCTGTTTAAATTGGACAGATCGTACCCGCCATAATGGTCGAGACAGATCTTTAACTTATTTAAGAATTAGGGAATATATCCAGGAACGTCTGTATAATCATATGCTGTTTTTGAAATATTTTCAGTGATATCGTAACTGTATAAATTAGACGTTCAGATTGAAAATAATTGTCAACTGTGGCATCTACTGTAATGACGATCGAGTTTTAATTAATGATGTTATCTTAAAGGACAAGGCTAAACATTTGACCATTACATCAGGTTTTCGGTTCCTTAAAGACTCTCTAACTAATGGCTAACCAAGACATTTTACTCTGGTATCGTAACGATCTGCGGTTACACGATTGCGAACTATTGACTCAAGCGATCGATGCAGGCAATCGAGTCATTCCACTATATTGTTTTGACGATCGTCAGTTCGATCGGACGCAATTTGGATTTCCGAAAACAGGTGCATTTCGTGCTAAATTCCTGATTGAGAGTGTTGCCGACTTGCGCGCATCCTGGCAAACTCGTGGTAGCAATCTGCTAATTCGTCGGGGATTACCCGAAGTAATTATCCCCGCCTTAGCCGATCGATTGGGTATTACTGCTGTCTACTATTATCGTGAAGCTACTGCTGAAGAAATCGCTGTCAGCACGGCATTAGAGCAAGCACTTTTGCCACTAAGGATCGGTTGCAAATCTGGTTGGAATCATACGCTATATCAGCTTAAAGATCTGCCCTTCGAGCTGCCACAGTTACCCGAACTGTTTACCACATTTCGCAAAGATGTCGAAAAAAATGCTGCTATTCAAGCAGCCTTACCCGCACCAACGCAGCTACCACCATTACCCCCAGAGATCGAGCCGGGAAATTTACCCAGTCTTGCCGATTTTGGGTTAGAAGCACATCAATCTGACTCACGCGGGGTTTTAGCCTTTACAGGTGGGGAAACGGCTGGCATCGCTAGATTAAATGAGTATATTTGGCAGCAAGATCGATTGCGAGGATATAAAGAGACGCGTAATGGGATGTTGGGGGCAGATTATTCATCTAAGTTTTCGCCGTGGTTGGCGTTGGGCTGTCTGTCTCCCCGTTATATCTATGCGCAGGTGAAGCAGTACGAACAGAAACGGATCGAGAATGATTCGACTTATTGGTTGATTTTCGAGCTATTGTGGCGCGATTATTTTCGATTTATTTGTGCTAAACATGGTAATAAAATATTCAATCGATCGGGACTACAAGGTGTTGAGCTAACCTGGCAGGAAGACTGGGGAAATTTCGATTTATGGCGGACGGGACAGACCGGATTTCCCTTAGTAGATGCCAATATGCGTGAGTTTTCCGCGACTGGTTTTATGTCTAATCGCGGGCGGCAAAATGTCGCGAGTTTCTTAACTAAAAATCTTGGGATTGATTGGCGAATGGGGGCTGAATGGTTTGAGTCGTTACTAATCGATTACGATGTTTGTAGCAATTGGGGAAATTGGAATTACACAGCCGGAGTGGGTAATGATGCTAGGGGGTTTCGCTTTTTTAATATTATCAAGCAGTCTCAAGATTACGATCGCGAGGGTAAATATATCAAGCATTGGCTGCCCGAATTAGCCCGAGTTCCAGCAGCAAAAATCCACGAGCCTTGGAAATTATTACCTGTAGAACAAGAACGTTTTGGGGTGAAAATTGGGGTCGATTATCCCCAACCTATTGTAGATTTATTTGAATCTGCCAAAGCTAACGAACGTATCTATCAAACAGCCTTGAATAAATCTAACAATCCTCGCGATCGTCAACCTAAAAAACGATCAAATCTCAGAAAATAGAAAATATTATGTCGTTGCTGAATTAGGGTATGAAAAAGATCTATGGAAATCGGGTGTTTCGGGAGTCAGTAAGAAAAAAGAGAAACGCTAATTTTTGTCGGAAGTATAGAATCATACCTCGATTCAGTAACGCCTATTGCCAAGATTATTTGATTCAGTTGCTTCATCTTTCTCGCTTCGATCTGCGGGAGGCATTCTATGGTAGCATGAAGAGTAGTTTTTGAGTTGTCGTTGTAAGAGATAATACAAACTACCTAATTATCAACAAGGCTTGAGAGCTATGAGACTTATCCTATCAGCGTTATGGCGACAAGTCGCCCCGACAGCCTTTTTGGTTAGTCTAAACTCCAGTTACCTAGCAATTCTGCGTTTCCCCCGTTGTTAACGTGACCCCCGGCACCCAAAGATTCAACCACCTGGATACCTTCTCCTCTTGGGTCAGTTTTCGAGGTGAAACTAGCTTTGAATTACCTAGTCCAGTCTGCCCGTCTAGGCAACCCAAATTTACAGCACCGAAGATCTCAGAGTCATGTTTATAGATGACTGCTACAAGCACACCGCACTGATTACACAACAGGAATCGTGCCATATTCGTTCCTTGCTGATACTCACGCAAGCTCCTCGCGCTATTACCTGAAACTACCATTCTTCCGGCTGGATCCGAAATGTATGATGCACCATGTTTACAACAAAACGAACAATCACATGTACGTGGATTGATTGCTGCTGGATCTTGGTTAGTAGAAAATTCAACAGCAAGCTGGCCACAGTGACATCCACCGTGAAATACTACCATTTCATCTGCCATTGAAGTTTTTGTTCCATGGGTTTTCCTTGGTCTTCATGCGTTCATATTTTACTGGGGAATTCTTAAGTACTTAAAGCTAGAATAGTTCCTCCAGGGGAGTACCTGGAAATTTCTTAAAATACTTCAACGCCAATATTGCTATTCACTGTCCACTCTCTTAATTCGCTAAACCCGTCGGAGACGGAGCGCGAATCGCTGTCGCCTATTCCCTAGACAGGTAAAATCGATCGCTGACATGTAGGACAAATAGCATGAATAGTCAACTGACAATCGAGCAGATGATAGCCTTCTTTTTTAGAAGTTTTATCGCCAATTTTCAAGACTGATTCATTTCTAAACTCGATCGTCTGATTGCATCGTACGCAAATTAGATGGTGATGATGATGGTATGGTTGATTGATCTCATAATGTTTATGATCTTCAGCTAATTCTAATTCACGCAAAATTCCCATTCGCGCCATGAGTTTGACGGTGCGATAAATAGTCGATAGACTAATATCATGACCCTCACTATGGAGTAAATCGAATAAATCTTCCGCACTCAGATGTTTGCCTGATGCTAAGTTTTGGAAAATATCTAAAATGATTTCTCGTTGGGGCGTAAGTCGCCAGCCCCGTTCGTGTAATTCAGCTTTGAGGGAGTCTGCTGTATAGA
>JBJOOY010000421.1:0-4641 GCA_046051065.1 Cyanobacteriota bacterium | reverse complement strand
TTTTCCGAACTCTGAGTCCCTGGCAATATTTACTGGCGCGCATTCTTATATTTCACCAACTTTGTATGAGCAACATGAGAGCGTACCAACATGGAATTATATTGCCGTTCATGCCTATGGTTTGCCCAAAATTATTACCTTCAACGATACGCCAGAATTAATGGGCGAAATGATCAATGATATGGTGGATAATTATGAAGCTGATTATAAATCCCACTGGCAAAGTTTATCGAATAAATATCAAGCAGGGATGATGAAAGATATTATTGGCTTTGAACTAACTATTACTCGGTTGGAAGGTAAATATAAACTCAGTCAGAATAAAAGTTCAACCGATCGAAAAAATATATCGACAGCCTTGCTCGAAAGTCCAGATCCACTGGTTCGGGCTGTTGGTGTCGAGATGAAACAGCAGATTAAATCGGATTAGTAACATTTCGATTGTCATGCAGCTGTTTTCGATTTGCTGGCGATCGGCTAGAATAGAACAACTACTTATTTAAATGGTGGAGGTCAAAAAATTCCCACTACAGAACAAACTTGGCAGTGCTTCGTTCTCAGTTGCCAAGCAACTAGCCTTTATTTATCGATTAACTTAGTCCGGATGGATACACGGACTGGAAACTTATTTATGTTAATTGGTGAAGAAATTGAAATTGAAATCGAACCTAATGGTGAATGGGTATCTTTAATATGAAAATTAATTTCCAAGCAATGAACAAACTAGAGTTACGTGCTTATGTCATGGCTCATCGTGATGATGAAGAGGCATTTCATGCTTATATGGACAAAGTACGCAGTGACGATCGCCGCATTAAGCATTCAGTAACTGAATCATTAGAGCATCTTAGCAATTACCCTAATTTTTATTCGATCGATACCGATTCTTAGTCAAGGTTTAGAGATATTCTTTATCATATCTCTCCTAATCTATCGCTGCTAAATTAAGTAAATATTCTATTATAATATCCCCAGATTTCCCGATGTTAGACAACCGCGATTACACTTTGATTATCGACAAAAGTGGCAGCATGTCCACCAAAGACAAGCCAGGTGGTTTGAGTCGCTGGCAAATTATGCAGGAATCAGCATTAGCTCTAGCTAATAAATGTGAAGAACTCGATCCAGACGGGATAACTTTCTATCTGTTTTCTGGTAAATTTAAACGTTATGATAACGTTACAGCGGCAAAAGTTGAGATGATTTTCCAAGAAAACGATCCTTCTGGTAGAACAGATTTAGCTGGAGTTTTAAACGATGCCTTAAATAATTATTTTCAACGGAAAGCTCAGGGACAAATACCAGCAAATGGTGAGATAATATTAGTAGTTACCGATGGGGAACCGGACGATCGCAAGGCGGTGATGCAGGTAATTCTCGCAGCAACTCAAAAACTCGATCGAGATGAAGAATTAGCGATTTCCTTCATTCAAGTTGGTACTGATGCCGCCGCAACTACATTCTTAAAAATTCTCGATGACGATCTCGGACGTGCTGGTGCAAAATTCGATATTGTCGATACGATTACGATGGATGACATGGAAGATTTGACACTTAAGGAAGTCTTATTGAGTGCGATTAATGATTGATTATTGCCGATCTCCTGCTATAGTATTCTACCGTTAGCAATAAAATTTTAATTAGATAATTTTCTATGAACACGATCGACGATAAGGCGATAGTTAAAGAATATTTTAATAATACAGGATTCGAGCGATGGCAGCGGATTTACGGTGATGGGGAGGTCAATCAGGTTCAGCTCGATATCCGCACAGGGCATCAACAGACCGTAGACACCCTGTTAGAATGGTTTCAGGCAGATCATAATCTTGAGGGTTTAACCATCTGCGATGCGGGTTGCGGCGTGGGGAGCTTGAGTATTCCGTTAGCCGCTGCCAAAGCGATCGTTAGTGCCAGCGATATTTCTGAGAAAATGGTCGAGGAAGCAAAAGCGATCGCTACTGAACAGTTTGGCAATAATAATAATCCCACATTCACCGTTCAGGATCTCGAAAGCCTCAGTGGTAGCTACAATACTGTTGTCTGCTTGGATGTGTTAATTCACTATCCTCAAGCAAAGGCAGCGGAAATGATTTCCCATCTCGCTTCAATGGCTTCATCGCGACTAATTCTCAGTTTTGCACCCAAAACTCCCTGTTTGAGTCTGTTGAAAAAAATCGGTAGTTTCTTTCCTGGCGCGAGTAAAGCTACTCGTGCTTATCTGCATAAGGAATCAGATATCATCCAAATTTTAGAAGCACAAGGCTTTAAGATCGAACGGAAGGCAATGACCAAAACTCGCTTCTATTTTTCGCGGATGTTAGAAGCAGTAAAGTAAGAAAATCGGGGTTTGGGCATTAGTTGTTTCATGCTAGTGATGAGGGTAGGTTTTGTTGTCAGATTACTTGTAAATATTGCAAGATACTTGCATAAACCTACCCCTACAGATCCTAAATAAATGAAATAGCCTTGAGGTTCGGGCATTGCTCACGATCGATTCTAACTAATATTTTTAAAACTATATCGAGCTAATGTACATATCTAAAATTTTATCTAATTACTTAAATACTGTCTGGAGATCGATCGCTTTGGCAGTCTCGATCGGTGCTTGTTTATGTTTATTAACTTATCCAGCCTTAGCCGGAATTGATGATGATAAATATGATGGTAATGTTTTTGTCCTGTATGCTGGGAATGGTTCTCTAGTTCCACCACGTATTTCCCTGGCAGATTCATTAAAAGTCAAGAAACCAGCTTTAATAGTCTTCTACGTTGATGATAGTAGTGATTGCAAAAAACATTCTACCGTGATATCACAATTACAGGCTTATTATGGCAAAGCAGCTAGTTTTATTCCAGTGACTGTGGATAGTCTCGAACTGAATGGTAAATATGCAAATACCGAGCCAGGTTATTACTATCAAGGAACAGTTCCGCAAACAGTAATTATCGATAAAGATGGTAAAGTTCGCCTCAATGAAACAGGTCAACTCTCATTTGAAAAAATTGATGATACCTTTCGCCAAGTTTTCGATCTACTACCCAGAAAAGAGTCAATCGAACTCAAGCGGCGTAGTTTTAATGAGTTTAACAGCGAACTAAGTAAATAGCGATCCATACTCGATCGAGCCAAATTGTCAATATCCAGCCATTAAGGGTTGTATACGCTCGATCGCAGTCTGTCTAATGTTTGTAGTAATTGCTCAGAGGTGAACGGCTTGGCTAAAAAGGCTTGGACATTCAGCTCGCTCACAGTTTTAAACTGTCGATCTGCCACCATTCCGCTCATCACCACGATCATCACATGAGGATCGATGCCTTGGATCACGCGAACGGTCGAGTTACTATCTAAAGCTGGCATGATCAAATCGAGCAAGATAAACCGAATCTCTGAGTGCCGTTGGGCATAAAGTGCGATCGCTTCGATGCCGTTGCTAGCCACAATCGCTCGGTAATTGTATGCTTCCAACGAAGTCTTAGTAATCTCGCGGATGGAGACTTCATCATCTACTACCAATACCAACTCACCCCGCCCGGGTGGTAATGCGACCGGATCGAATGGTTTGCCGTCTGTGCCAGCGATCGACTTTACTGGCTCACAGTTTTCTTGTGCGGGCAGATAAATATTAATCCACGTACCCTGTCCCAAATCGCTATCAACACTCACAAAGCCGCCATGACTTTTGATGATGCCTAATGTGGTTGATAATCCTAAGCCAGTCCCCTGCTTGGGTGCCTTGGTTGTAAAAAATGGCTCGAAGATCCGCTCTAATAGTTCTGGTGCAATACCCGTGCCCGTATCGGCGATCGTCACCACGACGTAAGGGCCAACTTTAGCATCGATATTTATTCTGGCATAGTTTTTATCTAAGACTAAATTCCCCGCAGCAATGCTTAAATGCCCGCCATTAGGCATGGCATCGCGGGCATTGATTGTCAAATTCATTAGTACTTGGTGCAATTGTGTCGCATCGGCACAGACGAGCCACAAATCGCTGTTATCTAAATTGAGGGAAATCTCGATCGATTTGGGAAAGGTTTGCCTCGCTACGTCCACGACTTCAGATAGTGTCTGCCTAATTTGGACGGAAGTGCGAGTGCCATCCGAACCACGGGCAAAGGATAAAATCTGCTGAACTAGATTGGTACCGCGTTTGGCACTATCTTCTAACATGTGCAACAGCGCATTAGTGCGATCGTCAATGTTAGGCAGTTTTAATGGCAAGAGTTGCGAAACCGCTAGAATCGGTGTCAATATATTATTCAGATCGTGAGCGATCCCACTGGCGAGCGTACCGAGACTTTCCAATCGCTGGGTGCGGAGAAACTGAGTTTCAAGCTGTTTTTTCTCGGTGATGTCTACCGCCGCCGCATACACTACATCCTCATCTGCATACATCTGTGACTTCCATAGCAAGTTACGATAGGAGCCATCTTGATGCCGATAACGGTTTTCAAAGGTGAAGGTTTTAATTCCAGCAGATATAATCCGGGTGACTTCAGCAAGAGTGGCATCGACATCATTGGGATGAAGGAAATCAACCCAGGGCACAGAAGTCATTTCAGCCAGGGTTCGATCGAGTAACCGCTCGAAAGATGGGCTCACCCACCGGAAATATCCATTGCTATTGGCAATGATTT
>JBJOOY010000420.1:0-5441 GCA_046051065.1 Cyanobacteriota bacterium | reverse complement strand
CTGGTCAAATATATTACTGATAGTTGAAAATCATAGTCTAACTCGCTCTATCTTTACTCGATTATCGACTAGCTATATTTTAAAAAGAGCCTTGCTCCTAGTCATAATTATTCCAGTAATTATCTATGGGTTGATCGGATTATTAAATTTATTCTGGTCGTATTTGATCGTAATAATTAGTAAAAGTGGCTATTCACCATTATTAGATTTACTGAGTACGCTCTCACATTTTAGCGAGTCAGATCTATTTAAATGGTTATTGTTTGGCGTGTATACGCTGTGGATAATTAATAAAACTTGGCAGCAGATTGTGATGAATCTTCCACCACGTCACTTAACTAATTCACTATTCGATCGATTGTCAAAACTCGATCTTAATCAATTAATTTTCACATTAGTAATTATTCCACCGATCGTTTATAGCTTATTATGGATTCCCCATCTCCAGCAGAATCCTACGCCTAATTTTATCGATGTGCAATTGTCGATTCTCAATTATCACGAGCAAATTAGTAATGGTGCTGCTGTGCATCCTTACTGTGCTAATTGGTATACTTGGCCGCTGCTGCTGCGTCCTCTAGCTTATCATTTTCAAGAATATCAACCAAGTTACTATTACGATGTTCATGCAATGGGCAATCCACTCCTCTGGTGGCTGGCTTTAACTGCAATTTTTATTTCAATTTGGTTAATTATTAGCGGATTAATCCGAAAAAAAATTCAGGATATTAATATTAATGCGATTAGTATTCCGCTATTTATAGCTGTTAACTACATTGCTAATTTACTGCCTTGGGTTAAAGTCACTCGCTGTGTATTTATTTACCATTATATGGGTGCAGTTTTATTTGCAATTTTGGGGTTAGCCTGGCTAGTAGAAATTTGGTTGCGTAGTGGTGCTAAATTATGGCGAGGAATAGGATTAACAATAATATTTAGTGTTATTGCTGCCTTTATATTTTGGTCGCCAATTTATCTCGGATTGCCGCTCGAAAGAACAGATTTAAGTCTGCGGCTTTGGAATTTTTGGTTGTTTAATTGGATTTAGCTAGTTTTTAAAAATTGATCGACGTTGCCTTGGCTCGCCGAGCAGGTAATCGCACCGTAAATTTTAATCTTCACCAAACCGATAAAATCGATACTGACAGGTAGATTGATGACAACGATAGGGATAGAGAGAAAATAACGCGAGGATGCGATCTGTTTTACTTTTACGCCTAGAGCGGTTGGCAACATCAGCACACTTTGGACACTTACGCGTAATTGTTGAGCGATGAGATTGAGTAGTAATTGATTTTTTAGAAGATTTGAGAGTCATAAGTTATACAAACCTGCTGCGAATAAACACTGAGTTTTAGATCGAAAGTACTGATATACAATGCTTGTACAGATTAAATACGGGAGCGAAAAAGAAGACTTGGTATTATTTGTTACCGTCGAGTAACAACAAACACTTTAAGCTAGTATTCCCTGCCACGATCGAGAATATCATCTGTGATATGCAATCGCAATCAAAATTTGCACTCGATCTAATTAAGAATTATGCCAATGAGAGTGTTAACTCAGAGTGCGATCCCTCTAATCGAAAAATCGAGCAGTTCGATCGGGTGGAGAATTTTAGTCTGATGTCCTTGAATGTCCAAGTGTTTGGCAATTTGGAGCGTACAACCAGGATTAGCAGAAGCAATAATAGTAGCTCCTGTATTGACAAGGTTATTAACTTTTTGTCGCCCTAGTTCGTTAGCTGTTTCTGGTTGGAGCATATTGTAAACACCAGCGCTACCACAGCACAGAGCAGCATCGAGAGGTTCTTTCAGTTCAACGTTAGGAATTTGCTTGAGGAGTTGACGGGGTTGAATGCTAATTTTTTGCCCGTGTAATAAATGACACGCATCTTGATAGACTAATGTGAGTTTTTCAGCAGAGATTGGTGTTAATTTAGTAACGAGTCCGATTTCTGCCAGAAATTCTTGGACATCTTTCACTTTGGCTGAGAAATCGATCGCTTTTTGGTGATATTCAGGATCGTCTCGCAGCAATTCACCGTATTCTTTTAATGTATGTCCGCAACCTGCGGCATTAATAATAATGGCATCGACATTGGTATTAGCAAAATTATTGATCGTTTGTCGGGCTAAAGTTTTTGCCTGTTCTTCTTGCCCTTGATGGTGTGGTAAAGCTGCGCAACAGCCTTGAGCTTGAGGGACAACAATTTCACAACCATTACTAGTTAGTACTCTAACTGTAGCTTGATTGACTCGATCGAAAAATAACCTTTGAACGCAACCTAAAATCATCCCCACTCGATATCGTTTCACCCCTTGTGAGGGAATTAATGCAGGTATCGTATCTTGAAATGTACTCAGCGATAATTCTGGTAAATTGGACTCCATCCCCGCTAAATGGGGAGATATTTTTTCGACTATACCTGTCTGTCTGACTAGTTTTTGCAAGCCGAGTTTTTGATAGATCAACAGCGGAATGAGTAATAATCGCAAGCGATTGGGATAGGGAAACAGCCCAAAGATAAATTGTCGATATAATTTTTCTACCAGTGGGCGTGGGTGATTGCGCTCGATTTGGGGACGCATTGAGGTGATGAGTCGATCGTACTGCACCCCTGAAGGGCAAGTGGTTGTGCAAGCCAAACAACCCAAACAACTATCAAAATGCTCGACAACCGCTGGAGTAAGATCTATTTCACCCTGATTCAGGGCATCCATCGTATATATTCGCCCTCGGGGTGAATCCATTTCTGTCCCTAAGACGCGGTAACTAGGGCAAGTGGAGAGACAAAAACCACAATGCACGCAAGCATCAATTAGCTTAGCTTCAGGAGGATGTGCGGAATCGAGGGTTGGGGATTGCATCGTTGTTTCGCTCCGAAAAATGTTTGGAGTGGATGATTATTGATGGCGATCACTCACCATCTCTAGAGCTACTATTTTATCGTCGATCGCGGTTGCAGCGGTAAGGGACTTGCTGTTAATTAACATATGCCCAATAATGTCAGGCTAAATAGAGTTAACTAAGTCTAGCAGTACATTCGAGGATTAGACGTTGATTCTCGATCGCGTGAGGGCGGATATCTAATGCAGATCGAAATGCTCTAATTGCGGCTGAATAATTACCCAAAGCAGCATGACACAAACCTAAGCCATGCAACGCACCAAAATGCACTGGATTCAGTTCAATTACCATCTCACAATCATCGATCGCTTGATGATAATTTTGAGTTATAAATTTTAGAATCGCCCGCCGATTCCAAGCTTCAGCAAAATCTGGCAAAGCATCAACCAAATCGTCTAAAATTAAAGTAGCAGCTAGCACATTACCTTCAGCAATCAATCTTTCGCTCTCTTCAATCTGTTCGAGTGGAATTTTACCTTTTTCCCAAAACCAGATCCGCCAAAGTTGACTTGTTGCACGTTCCCGAATATTTTCGTCACTACTTTTTAAATCGAGGAGTAATTTATCAATTAAATTTTGATTCATATCATCCAGCAGCAACCATGCCAGCCCAGTTAAAATTATCGGTTTCGCACCAGCAACAGCAGCACTCACATTGCTGAATTGGCACAAAGGCAGACAGCAAGCCATTCGAGTATAGCAATTTCCAGACACCGATCGATGCACCTTAGTATAATGGACATAACCATCGATCGACAATACTCTGTAAAAGTATTTTAGAATAAAAGATCGATCGTGTTAATCGTTGCTGTATTTTCAGCCGATCGACATCAGTCAATTCATAACTCATAATTCATAATTTTTATGGCTTACCCAGGTATTTCGAGCGAAGCCTTCAGACATCCACTCGATCGGCAAGCAGAGCAATCTCTGCGTAACGTTCCAGGGTTTAATCTAGTGGCGAGTAAGTTTGTGGAATTTATCTATGAGCGTCCGCAACTAGTATATCTAATGGGTAACAGTATTCAAGCAGGCCCGAGACAATATGCGACTATTTACGGAATGTTTCGGGAATGCGTGCGCGATTTAGATATCTATCCCGAACCCAAATTATTTGTCAGTCAAAATTCTCAGGTCAATAGTTATGCGTTAGGGCAAGAAAATCCTTATATTGTTATCAATACTGGCTTATTAGATTTGCTCAATGAGGATGAAATTAAAACTGTATTAGCGCATGAATTAGGGCATATAAAATGCGGGCATACCATTCTGATTCAAATGGCCATGTGGGTAATGAATGCGGCTTCAGCGATCGGAGAAATGACATTTGGATTGGGGAATATTATTAGTAATGGCTTGATTGTTGCTTTTTATGAATGGCGGCGTAAAGCTGAATTATCATCCGATCGAGCCGCACTTTTAGTCATGACTAATCCCCGCACGGTGATGACAACAATGATGAAAATTGCAGGTGGAAGTAATAAATTCATTAATGAATGCAGTCTCGATGAATTTATCAAACAGTCCGAAAATTATCGGAGTTTAGATGAAGATGGATTGAATCAAATTTATAAAGCTTTAATGTATTTAGGTGTTAATGGGATGTTGACTCACCCTTTCCCCGTCGAACGCATTCATTATCTCCAAGAATGGTCGAATTCGAGCGAGTACCAAGATATTTGTCGTGGTAACTATCAACGAGTCACCGTCGAAACAGTGACTAATGATGCCGCCACGAGCGAAGTCGAACGCCTACAGCGAGAAATCGACCAACTACAACGGGAGATCGATCAACGCAAATCTGAAGATCGCTAATTGCTTAAGTTAAGTAAGTATGAGATATATTTAGCGATCGAAGTTGAAGAATAATTATTAATTGTATTGAGAGAGCGGTATAGGAGCTTAGATCTTTGATAAACTTTCATCACTAGCCACTAGAAAAAGATATGCAATTGCGAGCAGTATTGATGGCAGGAGGTTCAGGGACGCGGTTGAGACCTTTGACCTGTGAATTACCCAAACCAATGGTACCAGCGATCGACAGACCGATCGCCGAGCATATTATCAATTTGCTCAAACGCCATCATATTAACGAAATTATTATCACCTTACATTATTTGCCGGAGGTAATCCAGAATTATTTTGGTGATGGCAGCGATTTTGGGGTGAAAATTCATTACGCGATCGAATCCGAGCGACCATTAGGTACGGCAGGATGCGTCAAAAACGTTGAAGAGATTTTAGGCGAAACATTTTTAGTCATCAGTGGTGATAGTATTACCGATATCGATCTCACCAGCGCAATCGAATTTCACCGTCGCAAAGGTGCCAAAGCCACCATTATTTTGACGCAGATTCCTTACCCTGTGGATTTTGGGGTAGTTATTCTCGATGAAGATAAACGGATTCGGCGCTTTTTAGAAAAGCCAACCGCCAGTGAAGTTTTTTCCGATGCGGTTAATACGGGGATTTATATCCTCGAACCAGAAGTTCTAGATTATCTCCATCCCGATACCGAAGCTGACTTCTCG
>JBJOOY010000419.1:0-3195 GCA_046051065.1 Cyanobacteriota bacterium | reverse complement strand
GACACAAATTGGGATATCCCGCTCAGCCCTAGCTGCCCATTTTACCCAATTGGTAGGACAGTCTCCCATGAAGTATTTGAGTTATTGGCGGCTCCAATTAGCGTGCTGTCAGTTGCAGGATACTGACGATAGCATTGCCAAAATTGCAGTTCGAGTCGGTTACGAATCAGAAGCATCTTTTAATCGAGCCTTTAAGCGGCATGTCGGTGTGCCTCCTGGAGTTTGGCGAGATCGGAAGGTATAGTGATGAGCGATTGAATCTTACAGACAGCTTCTCACTTACGCCCCCAGTTAGCTCAGCAGGCTAACTATTTAGGCATCAAATGGTGTCAAATCGTGGTGCATAAGTTCCGAGGCTCCGCTCACTAGCAAACTGCGTTAGACTGCGGAAGAAAACAGGTCACCAGCAGAATCAAATGGAGTTACTACATAACACCGTTGCTCTCTCTCGCATGCAGTTCGCGATTACCGCGATTTTTCATATGATGTGGCCAGTACTGACAACTGGCATGGGAATTTATCTCGTCATTGTCGAGGGTCTGTGGCTGAAAACCCGTCAAGCTGACTATTATCACCACGCTCGATTCTGGGCAAAATTATACGTTTTAAACTTTGGGATTGGTGTGGCGACTGGGATTCCGATGGAGTTTCAGTTTGGTACGAATTGGGCACCATTTTCCGAAGCAGTGGGCGATTTTTTCGGTAGTATTCTTGGATTTGAAGCTTCGATGGCTTTTATGCTCGAAGCAGGCTTTCTGGGGATTATGTTATTTGGTTGGGAACGGGTCAACCCTTATATCCACTATCTCGCTACGATCATGGTGGCATTTGGGGCAAATCTTTCGACTGTCTGGATTTTAGTGGCTAATTCTTGGTTACAAAGTCCGGCTGGAGGTGAGTTTATCAATGGTAAATTTGTAGTTACTGATTACTTTTAAGCAATCCTCAATCCAGTCGCTGCTAAAAGTATCGCGCACATGTTCTTCGCTACCACGGAGACCTCGTTATTTGTGATTGGCGGTATTAGCGCTTGGTATATTTTACGCCAACGGCAGACAGCATTCTTCGCTCGATCGTTTAAAATTGTCGTCGCTACAGCGCTGATTGTCGCCCCTCTGCAAGTCTACATCGGTCATCTGAGTGCCGAGCAAGTTTATCACTACCAACCGACCAAATTGGCGGCGATGGAGGCGAAATGGGATACATCTCCCGCCGGAAAACCAGCCGATTGGAGTCTGTTGGCTTGGCCGAATTCCAAGGAACAGAAAAATGACTGGGAAATTAAGATTCCCCAGGGCTTGGGTTATGTTTTGGAATTCAAACCGAACCTGTCCGAGCCTGTCAAAGGTTTGAAGGAATATGCCTATGAAGACCAGCCGCACCTAGTGGGATTGGTTTACTACTGTTTTCGCATTATGAGCGGAATCGGACTGTTTCTGGTCGGTTTGATGGTAGTAACGATCGGTCAATGGCTGCGTGGTAAGTTAGCCGCAACAGAAATTACCGCCCAAAAGTGGTTGCTGCGCGCTTGGTTGTGGAGTGCGCCATTAGGTTATGTCGCCGTAGAGACAGGCTGGATCGTCCGTTGTGTGGGCAGACAGCCGTGGGTAGTCTATGGCGAGATTCGTACTACTGCGGGAGTCTCTAATTTGCCTGCGAGTAATGTGTTAGTGTCGCTGATTTGCTTTACGGTAATTTATACAATTTTATTTGTTGCCACGCTGATTTTTGGCAGTCGGATTATTCGGAAAGGCCCAAATCTTGATTTACCCGTACCAGATTGGGGTAAATCGGATGTAACCGATCAACCGATCGACAAAGGAATCAAGTTAGCCCCAGCGGAACTCGTCCCCGATAGTCGTCCCGTTGAAGCCGAATCGTAAGATTTTCGATCGCAATTAGTTCGATCGATCCTCGATCGCACTAATTTTAATTGACGATCGATCGTATTGCAAAAAGTTAATAGATTTTCGCCAGACTAACAATTAACCATCAAATCTCGATATAATTCAGACATTAGGCATCTACAAAACTTAGGGTTAAAGAGAGTGATTGTCATGAATGTATTTACTCAGCATACTTAACATATTTCCACCGACAATGGTGTTAGAAAAATTCACCCAAGTATCTCAGTGTTATCTTCTCCACCCTTAAATTCATTAACTAGGGGTACGTGGTTTAAACTCATCTGTGGTGCTAGTTTTGGTCATTTACCAGCTATTCGCAATCTGACGATCGCGTATACATTAGCAGGGGCTGATTGTATTGATGTAGCTGCCGATTTAGCTGTAATTACCGCAGCCAGAGACGGGATTAATGTCGCCACCGAATTAGCCCAAGCCGCAACAGATCGCGGTTATCCGATCGTGGATCAGCCCTGGTTGATGGTGAGTTTAAATGATGGTATCGACCCCCATTTTCGCAAAGCAGAATTCGATGTAGATCGATGTCCGCCTGATTGTCCGCGTCCGTGCGAACGGATTTGTCCGGCGGATGCGATCTCGTTTACTGACGATCTGCGGGGTGTCATCGCTAGTCGTTGCTACGGCTGTGGTCGATGTTTGCCCATTTGCCCGTTGGGATTAATTACAACTAAAGATCGCCCGGCAACCTTTGCCAGTATCATCCCCGATCTCACAGCGGGTAAAATTGACGCGATCGAAATTCATACCCAATCCGGTCATCTAGCCGACTTCCAGCGGTTGTGGCAGCTCTTAGCACCCGTAGCGGATCGCCTCAAATTACTGGCGATTAGTTGCCCTGATAGTAACGAATTAATCTCTTACTTGCGATCTCTCCACGCTACCATTGCAGCAACCTATCATCCCAATCCATTACCATTTAACCTCCTATGGCAAACCGACGGTAGACCGATGAGCGGTGATATTGGTGCGGGGACTACTCATGCAGCGATTAAATTAGGCGAAAAAGTATTAGCTGCCAAGCTACCTGGCTACGTGCAACTAGCAGGCGGTACCAACCATTACACCGTCCCCAAATTGAGGGAACGAGAACTTTTACCCACTGCTAATCTCGATCGGATCGATGGTGTTGCCTATGGTAGTTACGCTCGCGTGCTCTTGTCATCCATCCTCGATCGATTAGATAAATCTACCATCAACCCCACCAAATTAGAAGCTCACCCAGAACTCCTATGGTCAGCCGTAGCATTAGCACATGAATTAGTCGGACAGT
>JBJOOY010000418.1:0-3085 GCA_046051065.1 Cyanobacteriota bacterium | reverse complement strand
CTGGATCTATAAAGCAAATCCTAGAGCCGAGCAGGGCAGACCAGAACCAGGGAAATCATTAACTCCCAGGCGAACTGAAGTTGATGAAAAATTTTCGTGGCTGCGACAACTTTTGGAATGGCAAAATGATGTTAAAGATGCGATCGAATTTGACGATCGACTTAAAGATCATTTACTCGAACGTGATGTCTATGTCTTTACCCCCAAAGGAGAAGTCATTTCGCTCCGCCGAGATTCGACCCCCATCGATTTTGCCTATCGGATTCATACCGAAGTTGGCAATCACTGCGCTGGAGCAAAAGTAAACGATCGGATCGTACCGCTCTCGCGGACGCTGAACAATGGTGATATTGTCGAGATTATCACCCGCGAGAATAGTCGCCCCAGTTTAGATTGGCTCAATTTCGTGGTCAGCCCTGGCGCGCGCAATCGGATTACCCAGTGGTATCGACGATCGAATCGCGATGAAAATGTGGCTCGGGGACGAGAATTATTAGAGCGGGAACTGGGCAAAAGTGGCTTGGAAGCACTGCTTAAGTCCGAACCGATGTTATCTGTCGCGCAACGCTGTAACTACGTTACTGTCGAGGATTTACTCGCAGGTTTGGGTCACGGTGAAATTACGCAGAATATGGTAGTGAATCGGATTCGTGACATGGTGAAAGATCGCCAAGCACCAACGCTCGAATTACCGCCGACGACAGCACCAAAACAGGCTAATGCCAATAGTAGCGACTTCCCCATTTTAGGGATCGAAGGGTTATTACATCACCTGGCTGGGTGTTGTAGTCCGATTCCTGGCGAACCAATTATTGGCTTAGTCACGCGCAATAGTGGGATTTCAGTTCACCGTCAAGGGTGCGTAAATGTCGAACAGATGGATGGTAATCGTCTCTTACCCGTAAGCTGGAATACTCAAGTTACCAATGAGAAGCCACGTACTTACCCAGTCAACGTTCAGGTGGAAGTACTCGATCGAGTGGGAGTACTTAAAGATGTTTTGTCCCGTTTGACCGATAATAAAATTAACGTGCGCTCGGCTAATGTGATTACTCACTACGCTAAACCAGCAATTATCGATCTATCGATCGAGGTCAGCGATAAAACTCAATTAGAACGCTGCTTTTCGCAAATTAGACAGATGAGCGATGTCCTGAATATTCGTCGTTTATCAGAATCTGAAGACAAATTATAATTAACTCGATCGAGATCCGTAACATAGCAATTCTGTGTCAAATAAGCTATGTCTAATAGCCACTAGCTACTAGCCACTAGCCTCGATCGACTGTGAATCTGACTAGATTCCCAAACGCAATCCTCACCTGCTATCTTAAACTAAAACTAAACCACTATGACCTTTGATATTACAACTGAAGCAACTCAAAATGCGATCGCTGGCGGACTCGCAATCTTAATTACTCTAGGTGCAATGCTGATGATGTTTAGTAATGTTTGGACTACTAAAAAAAAGTAACTAACTTGATTTTTTGTCCTGAAGATGCGATCGTTACGGGTAACTCGATCTACATTATTTAGTCAACGATATAATTTCCATTGCGATAAGCAATTTCCATCTCAACATTAAAAACCTCGGCAAATACTGAAACAATCTGATGTCTGATTACTTCGGGATCGATATTGGGAATAAAGTCAGCCATACTAACTACCGATCGCTCTTCAATGCCACAGGGGACAATCCGTTCGAATCCAGTTAGATCTGGATTGACATTTAATGAAAAACCATGCATCGTAATCCACTTAGTAACTTTAATCCCGATCGCGGCAATCTTGCCACCATTTACCCATACTCCAGTCAAACCATCAATCCGTTCTCCAGTTAAGCCATTGAGCGCTAAAACTCGAATTATAACTTCTTCTAACTGTCTTAAATACCAATGCAAATCTTTCCGATGACGGCGGAGATTGATAATTGGATAACCAACTATTTGCCCGGGACAATGATAGGTAACTTCTCCACCGCGCTCGACTCGATATAATTCATATTCATCAGTTTGGTGATAGTTAAATTTAACAAAATCCAAACTAGATCCCGTGCCAAGCGTATAAACAGGCGGATGTTCTAATAATACTAATGCATCAGGCAGATCGGGTCGATCGAGTCTTTCTTTTTGGAGAGATTTTTGCCAGATCCAAGCAGTTTGATAATCGATTACCTCACAATTATAAAAAGAGCATTCACGAACGGATATTTCTGTCTTCATTTCTTGTTGCAGAGTGGTGTGATGAGAAAATTCAATTACTTAACGTGAGTTCGGGAGCGGAGGTTCGAATTAGATCGAATGCCTGAACCGACCATGACACGTCACTAAAATCTTCAACTTTAGAGAATTTAGATGACGGTAGGATAAGGAGTTCAGCTTAACCCGAACTGACGTTATTTAGGGACGTTAACATTGTCTTGAGAAAGTTTGAGATTTAGTAACGATAGAATAAATATTATCAAAAAAAGGACTAAACCGATCGTGCACGCATAACTAAGATCGGGATTGTTCGAGCCAAAACCTTGCTGATATAGATAGTAAACAACTGTTTTAGAACTATTGCGCGGGCCACCTTGAGTCATTACATAAACTTCTTCAAAAATCTTAGTAGCCGCGATCGCCGAAATTACTGCAACTAGTAACAGATAGGGACGCATCAACGGAATCGTAATATCCCAATGCTTAGTATAACTATCCGAACCATCGATCGCCGCAGCTTCATATAAGTCCGCAGGAATAGATTGCAGACCAGCTAAATAAATGGTCATATAATAACCCAGTCCTTTCCAAATTGTGACTATCATCACACTGAATAGAGCTAAACCCGGACTAGTCAACCACGGCATTGCTGGAATTCCGACAACGCTCAATAATTGATTGAGTAAGCCATTTTCCGCATAAATAAACTTCCAGGCAATTCCGGCTACTACCATCGAAATAATTACAGGGATATAATAAGCTGCTCGAAAGAAACTCATCCCTTTTAACTTTTGATTGACTGAGATTGCTAACAGGAGTGGAGCAAATACCAACACAGGTACGACCCCACAGAGATACACCACTGTATTTCTAATTGTCTGCCA